>WTBX01000333.1 GCA_013138855.1 Methylococcaceae bacterium | reverse complement strand
AAGTCTTCTAACATTTTTATAAACCGTTAAAACGGTTGAGATTTTTCTTTTCACATAGCCCACGGTTTAAACCGTGGGCTATGTGAGCTAATGAAAACAACCGTTTTAACGGTTTACCAGCTTTCCGCTCTAATAAAATGTTAGGATACTTTTGGCTGGGGTGATGAAAATCATATATTTTGACATTTAATAATTGATACCGTTTTTGTTCTTAATGTTTTCATTAATAACCATGAAGGGCATGAAGAACATGAAGCTTTAAAACCTTTATCTTCATGTTCTTCAGTAAGTGTTCAGTCCCTCTCTTAAAAAAAGAGGGGTTAGGGGAGATTTTATTAAATAAATCCCCCTCAATCCCCCTTTTCCAAAGGGGGAGGTGAATACTTACAAAAATAGTATTCTTAATACTCGTTGAGACTCATTTATTAGAATAAAAGCTGCATCTTATGATGCGTGTAAAAATAGGATAAAAACCTCAATTTTCATCACCCCAACTTTTGGCTACCTACTTAGCCGAAAAATATAAGGGCTTTGCAAAAAGGGTTGATTATCAGCTAATTTATTATTAAAAATCAAGTATTAAGTAATTGATTTTGTTTACGATACTTAGCAGGAGGCAAGCCTTCTATGTCAGAAAATGCCGCATAAAAATTAGATTGCGAGGTAAACCCTACGGCTAGCCCTATACTAAGGACAGACGAATTAGGCTCGCTTAATAATAATTGTTTCGCTTCAGCAATACGATATTCACGCAAATAGCGAGAAAAGCTTTTATGCAAATGACTATTAATTAACTCTGATAATTGATGACTGCTTAAATTTAACGACTGCGCTAACTGCGTTAAATTGAGGCTTTCATTTCTATAAACTTTATCGACCTCCAGCAGTTTAGTCAGCTGCGTTAACGTCTTTTCACAATCAACCGACGTTAGTGTTGATTCAGCATAAGTAATCTGCACCGCTTCGGCAATGTCAGCGGAAAACATCGGGAAATGTAAATCAGCAAGTAAGGCAACAAATAATGCCAGACCAATTAAAACAGCATAGAGATTAAAAAACGTCTGTTCACCGATAATCGTGCGCAATAAGACTAAATTAATCACTAATAATGCGATCACAAATAAACTCGCTAATGCAATCAACTCCCATTTAAAGCGTTTTCGTTGTTCTTTGAGTCGATAAACTTTAAATGTCAGCCATAACAAATAAACACTGCCAATCAAAAAGGCTAAGGGCAATGCATTATCCAAGCTAAGAAACGGTGCGATAATAAGCGGTGCGAAGTGTAATAGTTGTGAGGTTGGATAATTGCGTTCTAAGGTTAAGATGCCACGACTATAAAAATAAAAAGCGGGTGCGATAGTAAATAATGCAAGTTTATAAGCAGGATGATTGATGCTATCGCTGGCAGATTGCAGGTAATCGCCATGTATTAATTGCAATATTAATAAAGCGAAAAGCAATAACGCGCCTGCTCGTGTTGAACAATCGCTGTTTTTGAGAGTAGATTTTAGCAAACTGTTGATAATAAAAATAAGTATGCTAAAAACAGAAAATCCGATTAAAAGCTGGGCTAAGGGCATAAAAGAAAATTAGGGTGAGGTTTTAGGCTTCTAGTTTGGTAACGACTCAAGCGGAGCCGCGACTTTTAGTCGCGCACGAAATTTCATCTATAAATTTTAAAACGAGCTTATTTTAAAGCATCCTTCATTTTTCGGCTTACAGTTTAAATTGGAGTCCAATAGCTTTAGCTATTGGCGAGTCACGAAAATAGCTAAAGCTATTTTACTCCGCACAATTTTTTAAAAATAAAGTGTAAACTACTTTTTAAGCTGAATGAAGGATGTCAACATTTCTTACAAATTATCTAATGGGCTATTAACCCCTTCAGCACCTTGCTGTAAAACATGAGTATAAATCATCGTTGTTTCTAAATCTTTATGTCCTAATAAAGACTGGATAGTACGAATATCAGTCCCGCGTTGTAACAAATGGGTTGCAAAGCTATGTCTAAAAGTATGTGCCGTTACTTTTTTACTAATGTTAAGTTTTTTCACCACGACTTTAATCGCTTTATTAATGACGGATTGATCAACATGATGACGGCGTTTAGTATTGCTACGTGGATCAATAGCCGTGTTATGGGCAGGAAATACATATTGCCAGCCCCATTCTTTTGCAGCGTTTGGGTATTTTTTATCTAGGGCGTTAGGTAGGTAGACTGCTCCGCAAGCGTTTTTTAAATCTTGTTGATGGATGAGTTTTACTTTTTCTAAGTGGCGTTTTAATTCAGGAAGTAGTGTGATAGAAACGGTGGTGATGCGGTCTTTGCCGCCTTTGCCTGAGCGGACGATGATTTGTTTGTATTCGTAGTCAATATCCTGAACTCTAAGGCGTATGGCTTCGGAGATTCTAAGTCCGCTCCCGTACAATAGTTTTACGACGAGTTGTGGTGTTCCATTGAGTAGGGTGATGATGTTTTTGACTTCTTCTTGGCTGAGTACGACGGGTATTTTGGGGGCTTTATTGGCACGAATGGCATCAATGCGTTGTTCTAGGGTGTGATTAAGGACGTGTTTGTATAGAAACACGAGTGCGTTCATGGCTTGGTTTTGGGTTGAGGCGGCAACGTGGCTGTTAACGGCAAGGTGGGTTAGGAAGTCTTCTATTTTTCCTTCGGGGCGTATGAAGAGTTCCTCTTTGATTTGCATTTTATGGAAGAGGATGAAGCGTTTTATCCAGTCGCAATAGCTGGTTTCGGTATGGATGGAATAATGTTTGAGGCGCATTACGTTTTTGACTTCAGCTAATAATTTTGTTGACATTTTAAACCTAGTGTTTAGAATCGGTCGTAGATTTAAATATAAAGCAGATTCGCCCGAATATCCAGTTAATTACCGAATATAGTGGCAAATCTGCCTGAAAAAAAATAAAAACGGGCAAAACTACCTGAATTTCTGGCTATAGCGGGTTATTCGGGCAAATGTGCCTACTAATAAATTGTTAGCTTTTTAAATCAAAATAAAATATTGGTTATTCATTTTTAATCAATTTAAAATAGGTTAATCAAGTATTAGT
>WTBX01000085.1 GCA_013138855.1 Methylococcaceae bacterium | reverse complement strand
GCGAATAATTCTGGGTTTAATAAATCACCCGCTCTTAGTCCGCGTCTTGCTGCTTTATCTTCGTAAGCAGGACCTATGCCTCGACCCGTTGTGCCGATAGCTTTATTGCCTCTAGCAATTTCGCGGGCTTGATCGACCGCAATATGAACGGGTAAAATTAAGGTGCAAGCTTCACTTATTTTTAAGCGATTTCTAACTTCAATGCCTGATTTTTCCAGAATTTCAATTTCTTCTGCTAAGGCTTCTAAAGATAAAACTACGCCATTACCAATCAGACATTCGACATGGCTTCTTAATATGCCAGACGGTATTAAATGCAGTACGGTTTTTTCACCATCAATAACTAATGTATGCCCCGCATTATGCCCACCTTGAAAGCGAACAACGGCGGCAGCTTGGTCGGTTAATAAATCGACTAATTTGCCTTTACCCTCATCGCCCCATTGCGTTCCGATGACTACAACATTTTTTCCCATAATTATTCCAGTTTAAACTAAAGGCTTAACTAGCCAGTTTTGATTATCTTTTTCTAATTGCGCGGTGCAATTTAAGGCTTTTGCACCCCCGTTTTGATTCGGTAATTCTTGAATAACGGTTGTGCCATTGGCTCTTAAATCTCTAATCTTTTCCAGTAATTGCGGTTCATTACTATAAGGCGCAAAAACGATTTCTTTAGAGGATTTAACGTGTGTGGCTTTGGTCAATGATGCTAAAAATTTTAAATCAGCACTAAACCCTGTGGCTGGACGCGCTCTACCAAATACGCCGCCAATATTATCATAGCGTCCGCCTCTGGCAATTTCTCGACCTACGCTGGGGATGAAGGCGGCAAAAACCACGCCAGTATGATAGTGATAGCCGCGTAATTCTGCTAAATCAAAATTAATTGCTAATGATGGAAAAATTATATTTAGATGTTCAGCAATGCTTTGTAATTCAGCTAAGGCTTGTTTGATGTCATCATTGGCATTCGCAAAAACTTTTGCAGCCGTGCTTAACACTTCATTGCCACCATTGAGTTTAGGTAAGCTTAAAAACAAGGTTTTGAAGCTTTCATCAATGTCATAGGTTTCCATGAGGGCGACAAGTTCGGTATTCGCTTTACGTTGCAAAATATCGAATAATTCGCTTTCTTGCTGAGAATTTAATCCCGCTTGTTTAGATAACGCGCCATAAATACCGACATGACCTAAATCTAAGTGGACGTTTTCAATGCCTGCGATAGCCAGCATTTCCAGCATGAGTTGGATAATTTCCAAATCACTTTCTTTGCCTTGATGACCATAAATTTCCGCGCCAATTTGCATAGGACTGCGGCTGTGTTCCATCGGGTCGCTGACCGTATGTAAAACAGTTCCTGCATAACAAAGGCGTGTCGGAGCGTCATGTCTTAAACTATGCGCATCAATGCGAGCGACTTGTGGTGTCATATCCGCACGTACACCAAGCATTTCACCGCTTAATTGATCGGTAAACTTAAAGGTCTGCAAGTCAAGGTCATGACCTGTTCCCGTCAATAGTGAGCTTAAATAATCAATTAGTGGTGGAATGACTAAGTCATAACCCCAGCAATTAAATGCATCTAATAATTGACGACGCAAGGCTTCTAAATGCACCGCATCATCAGGTAAAACTTCTTCTATGCCGTCAGGTAATAACCACGGGTCTTTTGGTAACATTTTATAGGTATCCATGCGCAGAAAACGCCCCGTCAAGGCGGAGCGTTTTGAGTTGCTATAATTTTTAGATCAGGTTTTATTGTCTAATAAATTATTTATTTTTGTTTCTTAAAATATCTAAAGAAATCAGAATCAGGGTCTATTACCATCATATCGCCTGCGTTTGAAAAAGTTTTCTTATAAGCATTTAAGCTACGATAGAAAGTAAAAAATTCTATATCTTCGCCATAAGCTTTAGCATAAATTTCAGCTGAGGTTGCATCGCCATTACCGCGTAATTTTTCAGCATCACGAAAAGCATTCGCTAAAGTAACCGTGGCTTGACGATCGGCATCCGCACGAATTCTTTCAGCGGCTTCCGAACCTTGAGAACGAAACTCTCTGGCAACTCTTTCACGTTCAGCTTCCATACGACGATAAACTGAGCTACTGACTTCACTCGGTAAATCAATGCGTTTAACTTGTACGTCAACGATTTCCATGCCTAATTTAGCTGCAATTGCTTTAGAGTTTTCAATTAAGATGGTTCGAATCGCACTACGGTCGGTAGAAACTAATTGTTTAATATCACGTTTACTAAATTCTGCACGGTAGGCATCTTTAATAATTTGATCTAAGCGTAGATTTGCTTGGTTAATATCACCCGCGACAACCGTATAGAACGTTTTTACATCACCGATACGCCACTTAACAAAGGAGTCTACGATAACGTTTTTCTTTTCAGCCGTTAAAAAACGCTCAGGCTTTGAATCCATTGTCTGGATACGGTTATCAAATTTTTTGACGTTATTGATAAACGGCCATTTAAAATAAAGACCTGGTTCATAATCGTCTTTAACGATTTCACCCAACTTAAATTTAATCGCTTTTTCTGTTTCTGAGACCGTAAATACACACATCATGCCGACAAAAAGTACGGCTGCAAGGGTCACTAAGATTTTATTGGCTGACATTATCTTCCCCTGTTTGTACGAGTGCGAGATGAAGTCTTTAACGTAGGTTGTATGACTTTATTCGCGGTAGAGTTAGAAGTCGTTGTGTTGGCAGCTCTCTTGGCAGAGGTATTTGTCATTTTATCTAAAGGTAAATAAAGTAAGTTATTGCCACCTTTGACATCAATCATCACGGTGTTAGTATTGGCCATGACCGATTCTATAGACTCTAAATACATACGTTGTCTTGTGACTTCTGGGGCTTTTTTATATTCGGCAAGTAATTGGCTAAAACGACTGACTTCACCCGTTGCTTGTGCAATGACTTGCTCTTTATAACCTTCCGCTTCTTGCATCTTTCTGGCGGCCGCGCCCCGTGCTTTTGGAATCACGTCATTAGAATAGGCTTCCGCTTCATTGATTAAACGCTGCTGATCTTCTCGCGCTTTAATCGCATCTTCAAAGGCACTTTGTACTTGTTCAGGTGGCTGCGCATCTTGTAAATTCACACTGGTAATTTGAACGCCTGCTTTATAAGCATCCATCACCGTTTGAATTTCTTTTTTGATTTGCGCAACGACATCACCACGACCTTCAGTTAATACAAAGTCCATAGTGCTACTACCGATAACGCCACGTTCAGCACTTTCAGTCACTTGTTTTAAAGTGGCTTCTGGGCTTGCAACATTAAAGATAAAGTTCTCAGCATTTTTAACTTGATATTGAACCGCAAGGCGCACATCAATAATATTCTCATCCTTTGTCAGCATTAACGCTTCTTTAGGAACTGAGCCTACCCCTTGACGACCACTAGAACGATAACCAACTTCGATATAACGTTGCTTCTTGACATTAACAATTTCAACTTGTTCAATCGGTGTGGGTAGATGCCAGTTTAAACCTGCTTGAGTGGTAGCAATATATTTACCAAAGCGAGTTTCGACACCATGATTCCCTTCATCAACAATATAAGTGCCACTTGCAAGCCAAAGTACTACTGCGCCCGCAGCAAGAATACCAAGCCCTTTAGCCGAGCCGCCGTTGGAGTTGCCACCTTCTCCATCATTGCCACCACCAAAAATACCGCCTAATTTTTCTTGCAATGAACGAATTGCTTCATCCAGATCGGGGGGGCCTTGTCGATCATTACGACCACTCCACGGGTCTTTATCATCGCCACCGGGTTCATTCCAGGACATATTGATGCTCCAATTGGGTTACTTCAAAAAGTTTAAATCTAATAGTTAATGGCATATTCTATCGTAAATAATCGAATTTATGACGTTTTTAGTCATAATTTTGAATAGCCTGTGAGTTGTTTTTATATAATTTCTTCAAATTCGACAGATTTTAGCAAGCCTAGATGTTTTTTATCTATTTCAATTGCTAAATCCCAGCCACCATAATCATTGCTCTTTTCGTCAATAATTTTAGCAAAATCAAATAGCTTGGCTCGAATGTCTCCTTGGTTGGCCGATAAATGACAGCGGCGTTTTACTTTCGTGCTTGCAAATAACTCTGCTAAAGCTTGATGTAAAAGTTGAGTCCCTGCGCCTGTTTGGGCGGATAACCACACACGTACAGGTTTTCCATTCTCATCATAGTCGATATGAGGCTTGATATTTTCGAGTAAATCAATTTTATTAAACACTTGTAATTGCGGGATTTTTCCCGCATCTATGTCGCCTAAAACTTCGTTGACTTGAAAAATAGTATCATCTCTGTCTTCTGCATTTGCATCAATTACATGTAAAAGTAAATCTGCTTCACTGGCTTCTTGCAACGTTGAACGAAAAGCTGCGACTAACTCATGAGGTAGATGACGAATAAAACCTACGGTATCCGCTAAAACAATATTTGCGCCATTTTCTACTTCACAATTACGTAAAGTCGGGTCTAAAGTAGCGAAAAGCTGATTCGCCGTATAAATATTGGCCCCCGTAAGTTTATTAAATAAGGTCGATTTACCCGCATTGGTATAACCGACCAGAGAAACAGTAGGGACTTCTGCTTTTTTACGTTTGCGACGACCTTGATGACGTTGTTTTGAGACTTTTTCTAAACGGCGTTGAATCAATTTAATGCGTACACTAATCAAACGCCTATCGGTTTCAAGCTGGGTTTCACCAGGCCCACGCATCCCAATCCCGCCTTTTTGGCGTTCTAAATGCGTCCATCCGCGTATTAAGCGGGTGGATAAATGTCGTAATTGCGCGAGTTCCACTTGAAGCTTACCTTCAAAAGTCTGCGCTCTTTGGGCAAAAATATCTAAAATTAAACCATTCCTATCAACCACACGCACTTCTAAAGCCTCCTCAAGATTTCTTTCTTGACTAGGAGAGAGCGCGTGATTGAAGAGAACAATGTCAGCATTGTAAGTTTGGAGAGCGGTTTTTAATTCGTCTAACTTTCCTGTACTTATGAAATAGCGTGATTCAGGACTGCGACGACTGCCTGTGATAACGTGGATAGGCTCTGTACCCGCTGATTTTGCAAGTTCCTTTAATTCAGACAAGTCTTCTTGACCTGCCCGTAAAGTAAGGTGAACTAAAATGGCACGTTCTCCTGATTCAGGGCGATCAAACAAGCGCGTACTCCTTTAAAAAATAAGTATTATTCGTCTTCATCAGTGGGTTCAATGTCACGTCCCATTTTGACAGGCTTGCCTGGAACGATGGTGGAAATCGCATGTTTGTAAACCATCTGGCTAACGGTATTTTTTAACATAATGACATATTGATCAAAGGAATCGACTTTGCCTTGTAATTTAATTCCGTTGACTAAAAAAATAGAGACAGGAATATGTTCTTTTCTTAAAGTATTTAGAAAAGTATCCTGTAAGTTTTGAGTTTTTGACATCCAATTTCTCCTTATTATTGTTTTTGCTAAGGTTTATAGAAACCGTCACGAGTGTAAATTATAAGCTATTACTTAATTTATGGGCAGTAGCTAAAAATAATCTGCTTGATTAACAGAAAATTGGGACAAAATCAGAATTTACAAGTTCAATGGCGATTTTAAGTGTTGAAAGAACATTTTATTTCATTTAAGACTTTATCAAATAACTGCGGGCTACCTGTAATAAATGACTTTGCTTCGGTTTCTTTTCGTAACCAAGTAAATTGGCGTTTAGCTAATTGCCGAGTGGCAATAATCGCTTTTTCTGTCATGGTTTGCAAATCATATTCACCTTTTAAATATGACCACGCCTGCCGATAGCCGACGGCGCGAATCGCTGGCAAGTTTTCACTTAAGTCAGGACGCTGAAATAATGCCTCAACTTCTGCGATAAATCCTTGTTCAAGCATAAGGTGAAAACGCCGCGCAATCATCTCATGTAATAGTTTACGGTCTGTTGGCGAAACAATAAGCTTTAACGTTTGATAGGGCAGGGCATCACTTTGAGCCTCTTTAAAAAAAATACTTAAAGGTTTGCCGCTGATTTCATAAACTTCCAAAGCGCGTTGAGTGCGCTGTGGGTCGTTTGGATGAATTCTTGCCGCAGATTCTGGATCAACTTCCATTAAGCGTTGATGTAATACTTCTTTTCCTAATGTTGCCAGTTCATTATCTAAACGCGCTCTGATTTCAGGGTTTGCCTCAGGCAATTGCGCCATACCTTTGCTTAAGGCATTGAAATATAGCATTGTCCCGCCAGTTAAAATAGGAATTTTACCGCGATGTGTTATATCTTCCATGATGGCAAGGGCTTGTTTTCTAAACTGCCCCGTAGAAAAAGATTCGGCAGGGTCGATAATATCAATTAAATGATGCACGATACCACCGCGCTCTTCCATTGTCGGTTTAGCTGTGCCGATATTCATATCTTTGAAAACTAAAGCAGAATCGACACTAATAATTTCAGTTTCTAAGGCTTGAGCTAATTGAACGGATAAAGCCGTTTTTCCCGAAGCGGTTGCTCCCATTAAAAAAATAGCGGGTGGTTGTTTGTTTTCCATATATTAGGTTCAGGAGTGAAAAAACAAGTTTTTTCACGTTTGCAAATACTTAAATATAAAAGCGGAGTCCAATAGCTTTAGCTATTGGCGAGTTTTGAAAATAACCAAAACAGGTAATTATTGACCACGTAAAAAGAATTTATCCAAATCATTATGACTCAAACTAACCCAAGTAGGGCGACCATGATTACATTGACCGATGCGCTCAGTTTGTTCCATTTCTCTAAGCAAAGCATTCATTTCATCGACGGTTAAACGCCGTCCCGCTCTAACTGAGCCATGACAAGCCATTGTCGCCAACAATTCATTGCAACGCTCTTCAATACGTTGACTGCTACCCTGTTCCAACATATCAGCGAGAACATCTCTAAGTAAGGTTTCCGTATTAGACTTAGCCAATAAAACTGGCACGGAACGCAATAATAACGTTTCGGGTGCAATACGGTTCAACTCGAACCCTAAAGCCGTGAAAAAGTCTTGCGCTTGCTCGGCTAAATCAGCCTCAGAGGAAGTTACCGAAATTTTAACAGGTAATAACAAAGGTTGAGCAGGAATTGTGCCGTGATGATAAAGTTTTTTCAAACGCTCATAGGTCACACGCTCATGTGCTGCATGAGCATCCACCAAAATCATGCCTTCCTGAGTTTCCGACAAAATATAAATATTATGTAAATGCGCCAGCGCAAAACCTAACGGTGGAAAACTTTCTGTTTCAGAAGCTGTATTTGAACCCGTTAAAATACTGGGCTCTTCTCTCTCAGAATGCTCAACATAATGTTGAATTTGTTCGCCAATATTAAACGGTAACGAAGATTGCGAAGAGCTACCGCCAGATGACTGTGATTGAAACGATGTAGACATCGAGGGCTGACGTGGAATGGCTTCGCTCTCATCGGGCGAAGAATACTCAAATTCAACGACATTCGGAGCAGGTGCTTGAGGGCGTTGTTCGGCAATGCTCCGATGTAAAGCCCGAAATAAAAAATCATGAACCAAACGCCCTTCTCTAAATCTAACCTCGGTTTTTGCAGGATGCGCATTCACATCGACTAATGCTGGATCTAAACTTAAATACAACACAAATACAGGATGGCGGCCATGAAACAACACATCCTGATAAGCTTGTTTAACCGCATGAGAAACCAATCTATCTTTAATTAAACGCCCATTGACATAAAAATATTGCATATCTTGCTGACTGCGAGAAAAAGTCGGCAAGCCTACCCAGCCTGATAACTGTAAACCAGAGGCAGCAAAATCAATCAATAAACAATTTTCAATAAATGCGGTGCCACAAACACTGGCAATGCGTTGCTCTTGTGCCTGTTCAGTATCAGCAACTTTTAAATTAATAATTTCGCGCTGGTTATGCGTGAGCTTAAAGGCAATATCAAAACGACTGAGAGCCATTTTTTTAATCAGACTTTCGATATGCGAAAATTCAGTTTTTTCTGTTTTTAAAAATTTGCGCCGAGCAGGGGTGTTATAAAATAAATCTCTAACTTCAAGGGTTGTCCCTTGAGGATGAGAGGCAGGTTGAATATCAAAATCAATCTCCGCACCATCGCTAGTAACCTTCCAAGCATATTCACTATCGGCTGTTTTGGATGTTAAAGAAAGCCTTGCCACCGAGCTAATGCTAGGTAAGGCTTCGCCCCTAAAGCCCATACTATTAACGTGTTCTAAATCATCTAAGGAAGTAATTTTACTGGTAGCATGACGCGATAACGCTAAAGATAAATCTTCCTGCTCAATTCCACCGCCATTATCATGAATTTTAATTAATCGAGTTCCACCTTGTTCTATATCTACAGCAATTTGAGTTGCCCCTGCATCAAAACAGTTTTCGACTAGCTCTTTAACGACAGATGCAGGCCGTTCAACGACTTCGCCCGCAGCGATTTGGTTAATTAATTGTGGTGGGAGAGAGTGAATGCGCATTAGCTAAAACGATGAAAAAGCTTTATTTTAGCTGAAATACTCATGAAAAAAGAGATATTTTTAAAACAAAGTCGCTAGAATGAAAAACGGAGTACAAAACATGTTTTGTACTCCGCTATGTAGGGTTTGTTAAAATTGTTGGTTAACGCATATAGGCCATACGAGTATCGGCTGGTGCATATTCTTTAAAATAACTTACAACCCCTTTTAAAACCGCATTAGCAATTTTAGCTTGATGAGCGCGGCTGCGTAAATTTTGCTCTTCATAAGGATTAGAAATAAAAGCCGTTTCTACCAGTATTGATGGAATGTCGGGTGATTTTAATACCGCAAATCCTGCTTTTTGTACCTTACGCTGATGTAATTTACCGATATTTTTAAAATGCTTTAAAACCTTGCTGGCAACATTTCGGCTTGCTTCTTTAGTTGCGTTTTGTGATAAGTCTAATAAGACTGACGCTAAAGTATTATCTTTGTCATCAAGGCTTACACCACCGACTAAATCAGCCGCATTTTCATGATTTGCCAGCCAGCGTGCGGCTTCACTAGATGCGCCACTACGCGATAAAGTAAATACTGACGCGCCTCGAACTTTTGAGTTTTTAAATGCATCCGCATGAATCGAAATAAATAAATCAGCTTTTGCCTCACGCGCAATTTCCATGCGTCGTCTAAGCTTAATATAGTAATCACCTTTACGAACCATTACCGCTCGCATTCCTGGTTGTTGGTTAATTAAATTCGCTAATTTTTGAGCGATTTGAAAGACCACTTTTTTCTCTTTTGTGCCTTTAGAGCCTCTCGCGCCTGAATCTATACCACCATGACCTGCATCAATGGCAACAATAATTTCTCTGCCTTTTTTGAATGTCGTTGTTTTAGTGATGACCTTAGGTTTTGTTTTTTTAGGGGCTTTAAAGACAGGTGGAGGCGCATTGTTCGTATTAACTTTGGCAAAGTTTTGATTAGCATTGGTTAGATTAATAACAAAACGGTGACCTGCATTTTTATTGGGCGCGACATTAAAACTGTTTTGTTGGACGGCTTGTTTTAAATCAACAACGACTCTTAAGTCACGACCATTACGTATACCACTGCGTATTTTTTTTAAATAAGGGTGATTTGCAGGGGGTTGATTTAAAGCATTACCTAAATGCGTATTTTTAAAATCAATGACTAAGCGAGAAGGGTTATCTAATAGAAAAACCTTACGAGCAACAGAAGATGAGGTATTAAAAATAACACGCGCATTTGTTGACTGGCTTCCATAATCGACAGAATTAATGGCAACTTGTCTTGCCGTTGCTACTGAGGATATGAGCTGTAGTCCAATCAGTAAAAATAATTTCCAGAAAATGTGCATATTCCTCCTCACTAGTGATAAACCTGTTTAAATTATAGCAGTATGTCTTTGTTTTTCCATCTTAGTTTGATAGTTTTTTTTGATTTATTTTCTATTTTTAAGATTCTATCTTCTGAAAAAAGTGATAATGCTATTATTAAGTCGGGTTCTGGTAAAAAATCTGCGCCTAATTCTGGCCACTCTACAAAACAAATACTTGTTTGATCCATGTAGTCTCTAATGCCAATAAGCTCTAATTCTTCGGGGTCGGCAACACGATATAAATCAAAATGGAAAATCTTTTGAGCGTGAATGTCATATTCTTCTACTAGCGTATAAGTTGGACTTTTAACCGCCCCTTTGTGACCTGCGGCAGTTAAAATACCTCTGACCAACGTGGTTTTTCCCGCGCCTAATTGCCCCTGTAAAAAGACTAAACAATTACTGGGTAATGCTTTCCAAAGTTCTGCTCCGAATAGCTCGGTATCTTCTAATGTTTTTAATTCGATTTTCAATTGACTAACTTCCTAATGTACGGCATTAAATCACTGGCTAATAAACCTCTTTCGCCATCAACAGCCGCAAGATCTGCCGCTGCTCCATGTATATAACTTGCTGTCGTCGTGGCCGTTGTTAACGATAAGCCTTGTGCGACTAAACCACCAATAATACCCGCTAAAACATCGCCCATTCCAGCGGTTGCCATGCCTGCATTGCCTGTTGTGTTGATAAATAATTCATCCGCATCACTTATTAAGGTGCCAGCACCTTTTAATAAACAAACACCGCCATAGCGCGACTGAATTTTTTTTACCGCTAAAAAACGATTTTCACTAATCTCAGTCGTACTGCAATTAAGTAAGCGTGCCGCTTCTTTAGGGTGGGGGGTGATAATTCTGTTGTTATTATAATTAGGGGATTGTGCTAATAAGTTTAAACCATCCGCATCAACAATCATCGGTAACGTTGAATTAATGATGACATCAAATAATGATTTTCCCCATTGTTTTTGACCTAAGCCTGTGCCGATTACAATAACTGTCGCTTTTTCTAATAGTGCTTGTAATTGAGATGGTTGCTCTATGCCATGACACATTAGCTCGAAACGTCCGATATTTAATAGGCTAGCATGAGAGGGGTGAGTGGCAAGGCTCACGAGTCCAGCTCCAGAGCGTAAGGCGGATTCTGCGGCTAAACGTGCTGCACCTGAAAAGCCAGTATCCCCCCCAATAATTAATACATGACCGAAATTGCCTTTATGAGAATTGCGTAAACGGGGAGGCAGGATGGTTTTTTCTAAACGTTCGCTACTATATTGAACGCGAGTGAAAACTTCTTTAGGAACATTTAAATCATCAAAAATAAGCTTGCCGCAATAATCTAAAGCCGTACCTGTAAATAAGCCTTGTTTAAGACCAATAAAGCTTACTGTCGCATCTGCTTTTACTGCTGATCCCATCATGCAGCCAGTGTCAGCATGAATGCCCGAGGGAATATCTACGGCAATAACAGGGCAGGGTGTTTGATTGATAATTTTAACAGCTTCGGCATAAGTTCCTGAAATGTCGCGTGTTAACCCTGTTTCTAATAAAGCATCAATGATTAAATCAGGTGTTTGCGTTAAAGTTTGTGAAGAATAAGTGCTGCCTCCCTGTTTTTTATAATCTTGATAGGCAATCAATGCATCACTTGTTAATTTTTCCACAGAGCCGATGCTGTAAACACTGACTTTAAAATTAGCCTGTAACGCCAGTAAGGCAATAAAATACCCGTCACCTGCATTATTCCCTGATCCACAAAAGACAGCGATATGTTTAGTCTGTGTGTAATGCTGTTGAATGTATTGAAAAACGGCGGCAGCGGCGGTGCGCATGAGTTTTATACCTTTCATGCCACAGTCTTCTATGGCAATGCGGTCTAATTCTCTTACTTGTTGGGCAAGATAAAGTTTGCGCGGTAAGGTCTGCATGGGTGTTTTTAGATAAAATAGCGTAACTGAATATTATAAGGTTGTAAGGCGCATTATGAATACTGAAAAAATAGAAAACTTTGAAGCAATCGCCTTATTAATTAAGCAATGGGGCTTGGATTTAGGATTTCAGCAAGTAGGGATTAGCGATATAAATTTATCAGAGGCTGAAAATCATTTACATCGTTGGGTTGAAAAAGGTTTTCATGCCGATATGGATTATATGCACAAGCATGGTTTAAAGCGTTCTCATCCTGAATTATTACATGAAGGGACAAAACGAATTATTTCGGTACGGATGGATTATTTACCCGAATCTTCAAAAGCAATGCAACAAGGTTTAGATAATCCCTTGAATGCGTTTATTTCACGTTATGCTTTAGGACGAGATTATCATAAAGTCTTGCGTAATCGTTTACAAAAATTAGCCAGTAAAATAGAGGCTGAAATTGGCACATTTGGTTATCGGGCGTTTGTAGACAGTGCGCCTGTATTGGAAAAAGCGATTGCCGAAAAAGCAGGTTTGGGTTGGATAGGTAAGCATTCTAATTTAATTAATCGCAAAGCAGGCTCATGGTTTTTTTTAGGGGAAATTTATACGGATTTAGCCTTGCCTGTTGATGCGGAGGTAACAGAACATTGTGGAAAATGCACTGCCTGCCTTGATATTTGCCCTACACAAGCGATTGTCGCGCCGTATCAAGTCGATGCGCGGCGTTGTATTTCTTATTTGACCATTGAACTGCACGGTGCAATTCCAGAAGAATTCCGTCCTTTAATCGGTAATCGTATTTATGGTTGTGATGATTGCCAGTTAATTTGCCCGTGGAATCGTTTTGCAAAATTATCGAAAGAGGCTGATTTTAATCCGCGTTATAACTTGAATAGTTTGCAATTAATTGAGGCTTTTAGTTGGACTGAGGCAGAATTTTTAAAAAAAATGGAAGGGTCGGCGATTAG
>WTBX01000421.1 GCA_013138855.1 Methylococcaceae bacterium | reverse complement strand
CACCGCATGGGTTGATAAAAGAGAGTACCACATTGAATCTATTGATAAAATAATGGGAATTTTAACCGCAATGGTAAAACAAACTACCTAATAATAAACAATTGAAATTCCCAAAAACTTCATTTTTATTCTATTTATGTCACAAGATTATAAAAGGGTAAAACGTAAATTTAATAACCTTATAAAAAGGTGAATTAACTATGAAAATAAGAGCAAATTTTTCGCTGGTTTTTAATTTAGACAAATGTATCGGCTGCCACACCTGCTCGGTCACTTGTAAAAACGTCTGGACAAACCGCAAGGGCATGGAATACGCATGGTTTAATAATGTGGAGTCCAAACCTGGTATTGGCTATCCAAAAAACTGGGAAGACCAAGACAAATGGAACGGTGGCTGGGAATTATCCAATGGAAAATTACAATTAAAATCAGGTTCGCGCCGTGAGATTTTGCGTAATATTTTCATGAATCCTAGTATGCCGACGATTGATGATTATTACGAACCCTTCACCTATGACTACGCGCATTTACAAACCAGTGAATTAGCCGAAGCCACGCCGACAGCAAGACCGCGTTCTTTAATCGACGGCTCACGCATGGAAAAAATTGAATGGGGGCCCAATTGGGAAGATGATTTAGGGGGTAAATTTAAACATCGCGGTGAAGACACCAACTTTAATAACATGGAAAAACAAATTTATGGGGAATTTGAGCAAACCTTTCACATGTATTTGCCACGGATGTGTAACCATTGTCTTAACCCTTCGTGCGTAGCCTCTTGTCCTTCTGGTTCTTTATATAAACGTGAAGAAGACGGCATTGTCTTAGTAGACCAAGATAAATGTCGCGGCTGGCGGATGTGCATTAGTGCTTGTCCGTATAAAAAAATGTTCTACAACTGGGAATCTGGCAAAGCAGAAAAATGTACTGGCTGTTACCCACGCGTAGAATCAGGTTTGCCCACGGTTTGTTCAGAATCTTGTGTCGGACGAATTCGTTATAACGGCGTGATGTTATACGATGCCGACCGCATTGAAGAACTGGCTTCGATTGAAAATGATAAAGATTTATATCAAGCACAATTAGATATATTTTTAGATCCGAATGATCCCGAAGTGATTGCGCAAGCAAAACTCGATGGCATTCCAGAATCATGGTTAGAAGCGGCACAACAATCACCGATTTATAAATTAGCGGTAGATTGGAAAGTCGCTTTTCCATTGCATCCAGAGTTCCGCACCATGCCGATGGTTTGGTATGTGCCGCCGCTATCACCTGTACAATCACAAATCGACCAAGGCAATCTAGCGACCGCACCTGATGGCATGATTCCACAAATTGAAACTTTACGGCTGCCGATTCAATATTTAGCGAATATGCTTACCGCAGGTGTTGAAGAACCGATTGTTCTGGCTTTAAAACGCATGATAGCGATGCGTAGTTTTTACCGCAGTGAAACGGTAGATGGTAAAACCGATCTAGCGGTCTTAGAAGAAGTTGGTTTAGATGAAAACCAAGTCCGCGAAATGTACCGTTATATGGCAATTGCCAATTATGAAGACCGCTTTGTCATTCCAACTAGTCATAAAGAAGAAAACCTAGAAGACTTTCACAGTTTTCAAGGGCAAAGTGGTTTTAGTTTTGGTAATGATGGTTGCAGTATCAGCCCGCAAGCGTCGTTATTTCCTGATAAACGTCAACAAACCGAAGACATATTGGAATTCGTGCCATATCACCCCGCTGCAAAACGCTCTGATGGTGAAAAAGCATGATAACCATTTATAAAGTCATTTCCTTATTATTGGAATACCCAAAGCAAGAATTAGTCGATCATTGGGATGAAGTTCAACACAGCATCAGTGAGCAAACGACGATTAGTCACGAAGACAAACAAGTGCTTAACCGCTTTATAGACTGGGCATCCTCATTATCATTAACCAAGCTGCAAGCCAATTATGTCGATAATTTTGATTTAAAAGCAGCCCACTCCTTATATCTGACTTACCACTTATTTGATGAACAAGACCGTAATAGAGGTCCCGCGTTAATCGAATTATCCGAACTCTATAAATCTACAGGTTTTGAAGTGGGAGATGGTGAATTACCCGATTATCTACCATTAATTTTAGAATATGTCGCCACCATGGAAGACGAGAGCAGTGCGCGGGAGTTTTTACAACAAACCGCGCAAGCGGTAGACATTATCGCCAGCAATTTAGAAAAACTAGACAGTCCGTACGCACCTTTATTACGCATTGTAGAGTCGCATGGTTTACTCACCGACATAGCCGCCTAAGCAAGAGGTATTATTATGAATTTATCGAATTTATTATTTGGCATTTACCCTTATATTGCCTTAAGCACCTTTTTTATAGGCAGCTTAATTCGTTTTGATAGGGAGCAATACACATGGAAAGCCGATTCCAGTCAGTTGTTTGAAAAAGAGCAATTACGCAAAGGCAGCATCCTATTTCATGTAGGCATCTTAGCGTTATTTTTTGGACATCTAGCAGGACTAGTTACGCCACATTCATGGTTTTTAGACTGGGGGATTTCTGACATGGCGCATCAATATATCGCCATTATTGCAGGCGCGATTTTTGGCACGCTGTGTATGATGGGCGGGGTGATTTTGTGGAAACGTCGCATGTACAACCCTAGAGTCAAAGCCAACAGTCGTTTTATGGATATTTTTATTCTTGACTGGATTTTGGCGACCTTAGGCGTAGGTTTATTAACGATTTTTGTCTCCATTTATCACGCGATTAGTGGTGATGCGTCAACGATGGTGATGTTAGCCGAATGGGTGCAAAGTGTTTTAAG
>WTBX01000381.1 GCA_013138855.1 Methylococcaceae bacterium | reverse complement strand
TTTTTAAGAAACCGTAAACGCGAGTTGTAAAGCAAAGACTAATTCTTGACTAAAATACTAGGAATAGTCATACTTTGTATAACTTTAACTATTAACCCTATGAAAACTATGGCAGAACCAATTATTTTTACTGATAGCGCGGCTGAAAAAGTCAGTGCTTTGATTGCTGATGAAGGTAATGACAATTTAAAACTGAGAGTTTATGTCTCAGGTGGTGGTTGCTCAGGCTTTCAATACGGCTTTACCTTTGATGAAGAAGTGAACGAAGATGATACGCAAGTTGAAAAATCTGGCGTAACCGTTTTAGTTGACTCAATGAGCATTGAATATTTAAACGGTGCAGAGATTGATTACAAAGAAGATTTATCTGGAGCGCAGTTTGTAATTCGTAATCCCAATGCTTCAACCACTTGCGGTTGTGGCTCATCATTTTCAGCTTAATATTTAAATGGGTGGATAAAAGTTATTCTTTTAATGACTTTATCCACCTTATTTAGCTAATCAAATTATCCTCGTCCTGCTCAACTAATTGTGCAAGATACTCCAAGGTCTCATAAAGTTTTGAAAGTTTATCAATCGTAAAATTTGCTGAATGTTGAAAAAACACATCCTCAATTAACTTCCCAAACTGCCATAAGTTACCATCGGTAACAATCCCATAAACGGCTCTTTGCGGTATTTCATTTATTTTTTGTGACACATCAACTTCGTGCGCAACTAAAAGTCCCGACACCCCAGAGTAGTTACATTCCCGTAAAATTTAGTTTATCTTAGGGTAGATTCCACCCAAAATTACGGGTGAATTTGCGCCAGTGACTTCAATAAGGTTGCCAGATAAGTTATTCATGGTTTGTCTGGCAAGCCATGCAAAGGCCATTGCTTCTACATGATCGGGATGAATGCCATATTTTTCAGTGGAATTTACCTGATAACCTTGTTTTTCTAATAAGGAAAAAAGGTGTTTGTTATGCGCACCACCGCCACAAATTAATAATTCTTCTGTGTCTTTAGCATATTCTCGCACGGCTTCAATAATCGTATCAGCGGTAAGCTGGCAGAGGGTTGCTTGCACATCTTCAACTTTATAATTCGTGTTGATGCCTAGATGCTTTTCTAACCAATTGGCAGAAAAATATTCTTTGCCTGTACTTTTAGGAGGGGGGAGTTTGAAGTAATCCGCGTCTTTAAAGGCTTTGAGTAATTCTGGAATGATTGCACCGCTATTTGCCCAGTGACCATTTTTATCATAGTTTTGTTTCAGGTGTTTTTGACACCAGTAATCCATTAAGGTGTTGCCTGTGCCAGTATCAAATGCAATTGTTTTTTTGTTAGAGAGCGCGGTGATATTCGCAATGCCGCCAATATTAACCACACAGATATTTCTATCAGGCTGTTGGAACATGGCTTGATGAAAGGTTGGGGTTAACGGTGCGCCTTGACCATGCGCAGCTATATCGCGGCGGCGAAAATCTGCTACCGTGGTGATGCCTGTTTTTTCGACAATGATATTGGGGTCGCCAATTTGTAAAGAAAAAGGCAGGAGGCTGTCAGGGGCGTGATATAGGGTTTGTCCATGACTGCCAATAGCGGTAATCTCAGATGCAGAGAGTGTGGCTTTATTGAGTAATTGATTAACGCTGTCAGCAAATAAATGTCCAAGTTGACAATCTAATGCACCGTATTCTTTTAAAAATAAAGGCTGGTCTGAGCTAAGACGTTGAATTTTTTCTTTGATTTCTGCCGAAAATGGCTGGTATTCAAAGGCAATAAGTTCAGGTTTTTCGGGGCTAAAATCAACAAGACCAGCATCGATACCATCGACGCTGGTCCCAGACATAAGCCCGATATAAAAATCGGACATTAAGTTAAAGAATGTTTACAGTTTTTTGACTTGTTTATCGAATAACGCTTCTGCTTTAATTTCAGCCGTATCTGTTGAGGATTCGTTCAGTCTGTTTAGATAAGGTTGAGTTTGTGCTTTAAAGCGAGCTATGAAGGCTTTATTTTTCTTAGGTTCGGTACGCGGTAATTTTACGGTTAATGGGTTTTTATGCGTGCCGCTAACAAGAAATTCATAATGTAAATGCGGGCCTGTTGCAAGACCAGATTTACCGACATAACCGACGACATCACCCTGTTTTACTTTGCTGCCTATTTTAAATTTACCATTGAATTTAGACATATGTGCATAAAGGGATTTATATTTTTTATCATCATGTTGAACGATAACAACATTACCATAGCCGCCTTTACGACCTCTGAAAACGATTTTACCATCACCGACTGTTTGAATGGGCGTGCCACTTCTTGCAGCATAATCAACGCCTCTATGAGCGCGGATACGGTTTAGGATAGGGTGTTTTCTGCGAAGGTTGAAATGCGAGCTGACTCTAGCAAATTCAATCGGGCTACGTAAAAAAGTTTTACGTATTTTGCGGATGTTTTTGCCTTGAGGAGAGTAATATTCAACATTACCTTCCTTATCTTTATAACGAACGGCAGAATAAGATTTACCACTAATAATAAATTCGGCAGCTAAAACTTCGCCAGTGTCAAAGCGTTGTCCATCAACTATGGATTGTTCGTAAATGACGGTGAATTTGTCGTCTACTTGTAAGTCTTTGTTAAAGTCGATGTCCCAAGCAAAGATTTTATCTGCGAGTTTGTTGATGATGCTAGGCGATAAGCCTGCTTTTTGACCATCGTTAGAAAGGCTGGATGTAATCGTGCCTTGTGCTAGGGTTTCTGTTTCTTCCAGCTCTTTGCTGTCCATACGAACATCAAAAGCATCACCATTTTTAGAGGCGATTAAGGTATGCACTAAGTCTTTCTTATAGACTAGGCTTTCAAGGTTGTACTCTTTATCAAGTTCGATTTTTAATATTTTATCGACAGCAAGGTCGGCGAAACGTGCGCCAATCTCATTTGCTTTAGTGATTTTATCAAGAGTATTGTTGTCCAGACCGTATAGCGGAAAAATGGAAGAAAGATTTTCGCCAGACTGAATAACATGGTCAATTTTGCGGGGTCTGATGGGTTGTTCTAATTCTGCGGTGTGTCCTAAAAAGTTAGCGGTTTCTTCATAAATTGAAGGGGTAGCCAAACTGCTTACACTAGCCTGTATCTCAACATTCCGTGGCGTTATCAATGCGTAGCTTGCGCTGGCTGCAATGGCGGAAGTAATTCCTAAAAATAAAGATTGATAAAGTTTGTTTTTCACAAAGGTTCTTTAGGTAGTTAAGAAGTAGTAACTAGAGCTTAATAAAATAAGTTTCGTCTAGCGTTAACTGATTATAGACTAAGAGCAAGTTATTTTTCCAGCAAAACCCCTCAACTAATCATATAATATTGTTATTAAAATTCAATTTGTTGGAGAAGTAAGTGCAGGAAAATATGCTGGAAAGCTTGATTAGAGGGGCGGATGAGGTTTTAGTTAAAGCGGAGTTAGTCAAGAAATTAGAAGAAGGGCGACCTTTACGAATTAAGGCAGGTTTTGACCCTACCGCGCCAGATTTGCATTTAGGGCATACGGTTTTAATTAATAAATTAAAGCAATTTCAAGACGCTGGGCATCAGATTTTATTTTTAATCGGTGATTTTACGGGGATGATTGGCGACCCGACAGGGAAAAATGTCACCCGTAAGCCGTTGACTCGTGAAGATGTGTTAGAAAATGCTAAAACCTATCAAGAACAAGTCTTTAAAATTTTAGACCCTGATAAAACTGAAATATTATTTAATTCTAGCTGGATGAATGCGATGTCTCCAGCGGATTTAATTCAATTAGCGGCAAAACATACGGTTGCGAGAATGTTAGAGCGTGATGATTTTAATAAGCGTTTTAAAGGCGGACAACCGATTGCGATTCATGAATTTTTATATCCGTTAATTCAGGGCTATGATTCGGTTGAAATGAAAGCGGATGTTGAATTAGGTGGTACAGATCAAAAATTTAACTTATTAGTCGGGCGACAATTACAAGCAATTTACGGACAAAAACCGCAAGTTGTGATTACCATGCCTATATTAGAAGGTTTGGACGGCGTACAGAAAATGTCTAAATCTTTAAATAATTATATAGGTGTCTCTGAACCTGCTGATGAAATGTTTGGCAAGATTATGTCGATTTCTGATGAATTGATGTGGCGTTATTTTGAGTTATTAAGTTTCAGACCGATGACTGAGATTAGTCAATGGCAAGTTGAATGTGAGCAGGGCGCGAACCCGCGTAATTATAAAGTTTTATTAGCACAGGAAATTATTGAGCGTTTTCATGATGCGGAAGCGGCTAAAAAAGCCTTAGAGAATTTTGAGGCGCGTTTTCAGCGTGGTGCAATACCTGATGAAATGGATGAGGTGTCGCTTACAGCTGAGTCTGAAGGTTTAGCGATTGCCAATATTTTGAAAGCAGCAGGTTTAACTAAAAGTACCTCTGATGCGATGCGTATGATTAAGCAAGGTGCGGTTAAAATTGATGGCGAGAAAGTTTCTGATCCTAAATTGGTTATTGCTGTTGGGACTCAGCAAGTTTATCAAGTAGGTAAACGGAAATTTGCACGAGTTGAAATTAGCGCGTAGAAAGCGATTCTAATAATTTCCGAAGCTATAATAAAACTTATAAACCATGAAGCACATGAAGATAAATCATTAAAGCTTCATGTTCTTCATGGTTAAAAATTAAGAAGATGCCCCAGCACCTTAAAGGTGCCTGACATCAGCTTTTATATTTTTATCTTTTTTGCTTTTTAACAAGCGTCGCATTGATCCAAAACGCAAATATAGGGCAGGAATCACCAGCATATTCAACGCTGTAGAACTGAATAAGCCCCATAAAATCACCACAGCCATGGGTGCTTGAATTTCACTTCCCGCTTCCCCCGCACTTAAAGCTAAAGGAATTAACGCTAGCCCAGTTCCCACTGCCGTCATCAAAATAGGTGATAAGCGTTCTAATGCGCCTTGTTTCACAGCTTGGTATAAATCGTTAATACCACCTTCTTGTACTAAATGATGAATATGCGTCACCATCATGACACCGTTGCGGGTGGCAATGCCGAATAAGGTAATGAAGCCGATGATTGAGGCGACCGACAATATACCGCCTGATAAATAAACCCCGACTACGCCACCGATTAGTGCAAGCGGTAGATTTAACATCACTAAAAAAGCATCGCCTGCTGAATGAAAGGCGACGAATAACATTAAGAAAATTCCAACAATGACAATAAAGCCAACGACCATTAAGGTTTTGGTCGCTTTTTCCGCGCTTTCAAATTGTCCGCCGTATTCCACATAATAACCTTCTGGGAAGCTCACTTTTTCATCAACCGCAAGACGAATATCATTGACTACTCCAGATAAATCACGTTCCGCGACATTCGCCATTACGACCATTTTACGTTGGGCTTGTTCGCGGCTAATTGAATTGGGAGCGCGGCTTTTTTTAATATTCGCCAACGCATGTAAAGGTAATTGCGCACCTGTTGGAGTCATAATCAACGTGGAGCGGATGCTGTCCATATCATTTAATACTGACTTGTCATAACGTACGATTAAATCAAAGCTACCGCCTTTTTCTAAAACCTGTGAGACTGCTTGACCCGAAAACGCTGTTTCTATGGCTTCTGAGACGGTGTGAATACTTAATCCATGACGAGCAAGCGCGCTACGGTCGAATTTAATATCTAAAAATGGCACGTCGGCGCGGTTATCAAGCGCAATATCGACTGCGCCTTCAACGTCTTCAACCACTGTTTTGATTTGATTGGCTAATTGACGTAATTGATATAAATCTTGTCCGAAGATTTTAATCGCAATATTGGCGCGACTTCCTGATAATAAATGGTCGATGCGATGGGAAATGGGTTGTCCGATGATAATTGCCATACCGGGTACGGCGGTTAAATCTTCTCTTAATTCTGCGAGAAATTCGGCTTTACTGCGTTGTTGCATTTTTAAACTGACATCAATTTCTGAGGCGAAAGTTTGTAAAGCATGGGGGTCGAGTTCTGCGCGTCCTGTGCGTCTTGCTGTTGCAATGACTTCGGGCTGTTGCAGGATGACTTCTTCGACACGTTGCGCTAGTTCGTTTGACTGATCTAATGAGGTTCCAGGTAAAGTTACCGCACTAATGGTTAGACTGCCTTCGTTAAATTCGGGTAAAAAAGCACGTCCTGCCTGATTTAAGCTAAATAATGCAACGGCTAAAGCGGCGATGGCTAATAGGCTGAGAATATGCCAGTATTTTAAACTGAGTTCTAATACAGGTAGATATAAGCGTTTTAGCCAGATGACTAAAGCTGATTCTTTATCTTTGAGTATGGCTTTGGATTTGGGCAATAAATAGCTGCTTAACGCAGGAGTCAAGGTTACGGCAACAATTAAAGAGGTGGCAATAGCGACGATATAAGCAAAGCCTAAAGGCTGTAGTAAACGCCCTTCGATACCGCTGAGGAAAAATAGCGGTAGGAAAACTAAAATAATAATCAGGGTGGCAAAAACGATTGAGCCTAAAATTTCATGGCTGGCATCAAAGACGAGCTTTATGGTGGGGACTCGGCGGTTTATCGGTAAGCGAATATTTTCACGCATACGGCGAACGACATTTTCGACCACGATAATCGCATCATCCACTAACGCGCCTAGTGAAATCGCAAGCCCGCCTAAGGTCATGGTGTTAATGCTCGCGCCCATCGCTTTCATGGCTAAAATGGCCGCGATCATTGATAAGGGGATTGCGAGCAGGGTTATAAGCGTTGCTCTGCCACTTAATAAAAAGATATAAATAATTAATACGACGAGAATTGCGCCATCTCTCAAGGCTTCGAGTAGATTGCCAACAGACACACCAATAAAATCGGCTTGGCGAAAAATATTGTTATAAATCGTCATGCCTTCGGGCAGGCTTTTTTGAATATCGGCAATAGCCACATCTAAACGGCGAGTTAATTCCAGCGTATTAACATCGGGTTGTTTTTGAATACCTAAAATGACGGCAGGCTGTCCATTATGAGAACCTATGCCACGTTTGAATGCGGCACCAATTTTTACTTCTGCCAAGTCTTTAATTAATACAGGTTGACCCCCTCGCAGCGTGACCACGGTTTCACTAACATCTTCGACTTTTTGAATACGCCCTATGCCTTGAATTAAATATTCTTGACTAGCGGCGGTGAAAAAACCTGCCGAAGCGTTGCTATTACTATTGCTTACCGCAGTGACCACTTCATCCAGCGTGATTTTATAGGCGGCTAAACGCTCTGGTTTAACTTCGACTTGGTATTGTTTGGTTTCACCGCCTATAGGAATCACTTCGGCAACACCTGCAATCGCTAATAATCTGCGCCTAATCAGCCAATCAGCCGTTGTTTTTAGAGTGAGTTCATCATGCTCGCTGGATTCCAGCGCGATAAACATAATCTCACCCATTACTGATGCAATCGGAGCTAATACAGGTGGGGTAATGTCAGGGGGTAGGTTACTACGCGCTAGTTGTAATTTTTCGGTGACAATTTGGCGAGCCTGATACATATCAGTCCCCCAATTGAATTCAATCACGACTACCGCAAAACCAACATTAGACGTTGAACGTACACGCCGTACACCTGCTGCACCGTTTAAGGCAGTTTCAATGGGGAAGGTGATTAAACGCTCCATTTCTGTGGGAGCCATACCGTGAGCTTCTGCAATCACCGTGACGGTGGGGGCAGTCAAATCAGGCAAGACATCGACGGGCATTCTTTGGGTTTCATAAACACCCCATAACAATAATAAGCCTGCGCCGACTAATACAAATAGACGGTTTTTTAACGACCAGTCGATTAAATGAGCAATCATTTCATTCCTTTTATATGTTTATCCATTTTCGGAGTCGTGGCTTTAGTCGCGCTCGAATCTCGCGTCATAATGACTTTTAGGTCTCGTGCGCGACTAAAGTCGCGGTTCCAATTAATGAGCATGACCATGTTCAGCAGAGGGAGAAGAGGAGGCTAGATGCACTAGATAAGCCCCAGTAGTCACAAGCCGCTCATCTTTATCCAAACCACTTAATACTTGAATATAACCGTTATCGCGTAACCCTAAACGTAAAACTCGCCGCTCAAAGGTTTCGCCATCTTCTTGTACAAACGCGACATTTACACCGTTATCATCAACAATTGCTGTTTCAGGAATCGCCAGATGATTAATTTTCTTACCTGAATAAATGCGGACTTTAACCTGTAAGCCTAATGGCAGTTTTGTTTGATGATTATCAAACTCAACGACCAGAGGCAAAGTGCGGCTGACAGGGTTAATAAGTTGACCGTAGGAAATCAACTTACCGTTATCGCCTAGCTTTATTTGTATCGGATTTTCAAAACCATTCGGAGTGAAACTCAAGCGTTCAGGTTGCTTGAGCTGGCTTATTTCGGTCTCGGCGATTTGCGCATCTAGCCATAAATGTCCTGTATTAATAATATAAAACAGTTCCTCGCCTTCTTCGAGATAATTACCGGAGGCAACATGAACCTCGGCAATCGTGCCGCTAATTGGCGCATAAAGTTGAATGCCTGAGCTGGAAGATTGTTTGCTAACTTGTCGCAATTGTTTTCTTGCCGTATTTAACTGGGCTTTGGCAAGTTTCGTTGCTGTTTTAGCCGTAGTTAGACGGCTTTTCGCAATGCCTGCTTCTTTAACTAACTTATTTAAGCGTTGCTGCTCGTTCTTTGCATATTGATAACGCGTGTTGGCATTTTCTACCGCCAATTTTAGTTCAGCAATATCGGTACTGCCGCTTAACCTTGGACTTAATGAACCCAGAATTTGACCTTGTTTAACCTTGTCGCCGACTTTGGGTAATTTTGAAGCAGCTGTGAATAAATGTCCGCTGGCAGGTGCGGTTAAATAGGCATGTTGATGTGCTGCTTTAAGACTTGCAAACGCGGTAATTGAGTTTTGCAATTCATGTTCTTCAATAATCGCCGTTGCAAAATCGACTTTCCATTGTTGTTCTTTTAAAAAAGAAATGTCATCGTGATGTTCTTCCTCTTCTTCTGTTTCTTTGGGTGCTGCTTCAATCGTTGGGTAAACCGTCACTTCACCTAAATCATGGCTGACATTTAAAGTCTCTGATTGCAAACTGATGGTTAATTGCCGTTTACCTGCAAATTGTGGCTTTGCCTTAGGTACAAAAATTCCATCTATGACGGTGGTATCAACCGTAAACTCTTCTGTAGGTTGATTATCACCATATATAGTTACCGTAACCCTCCCTTTCCCCACAGGCAAAAAATCACTGAGTTTGGAAAAATGCGCGGCAAATGAAGATTCTTCGCCGACAATTAAACTTGGAAACTCAACGAATAATTCGGTTGTATCCGAATAATTCGTGTAAACCAGTGTTTCAGGTTCTTTTTTTTCAACTTCGGGCGTGGCTTCCTGATTTAGACAAGCAGCCAATAATATAAAACCAAAGGCGATGCTGATTTTTAATAATGGATTCATTGTTAAGGGTAACTTTTGAATTTAATTAAGGGTAATACCGATTAATAATCGGTTTTTGTGTAAAAGCTGTTTGAATAATAGTCAAAATCTAAAGGAAATGATGAAGTGGCATTGTTAATGTCAAGATGCCAATCAATACAAGGCTAAAAAGCAATGCTGAAAAAAATAAGGTGCTTTGTCTCACAGGATTTGGCTGCTCTAATAAATGTTTGACTCGGAGATCAATATGGCTACCGCAGAAAGCCATCACTTCATTTTCTTTTGTTGGAATTAAGGTGTTTAATTGTCGCGCTATTTCAATAATGGTTTCCGCAACAAGGAAACGATCACCTACTTTTTTTATGGCGGCAATATCGCAAATTTGTTCATGAGCCAATTCCAAATCATCAAGCAATTGTTGGCGTGTCTTTGGGAAATGAAATAAAGCCGCACAACTTAATAATAAACGTCGTAAAACATCGCGTCGTTGGCAATGCGCTTGTTCATGAGCAAGAACAACGTCTAATTGTTGTGTGGATAATTTATTCAATAGGGTGGAAGAAATAAACGCATGTGGAACGAATAACCCAGAGGAAAAGACAAAAATTTTTTCACTGGCAATCTGAAAAATATCACGCTGGGGTTCTTTTTTGCTAATAGCATGAAGAGTGGTTTGAAATTTCCAATGTTTAATTAATAAATTAAAGGCTTTATAGCTATTAAAGATAACCATGATCGCCATGAGACTTAAGGCAAACATCCACGCTACATCAGAAATATGAACAATGGGGTCAAACCAGCATAAATGCGCGATACCGTTTTCATGACTACTACAATGATCGGTCATGACTTCATGATTGTCGATTTCAGAAGGGAGCAGACCAAAAAAAGTTAATGATATTCCAATGACAATAGGGCTGAGTGACCACAGTGTTAATATTTTTTCTCTACTTTGGCACGGTATTTGAGCTAACTTATTACGAACTTTTGGGTACAATAATGCAGATAATAATGAAATAATGCTTGCAAAACAAAGTGTTGCTAATATCCCAGAATGTATGAAATAGCTAATCATGAAGATTTACGGTTTGCGTTATTTGAACGGTATTCATTGATGAGTTGTTCAAGTCGGTCGAGATGAGCGTCATCTGTTTTAGCGGCAATATTGACAAAAGCAGCAAGCATTCCATCGGTATTATCTTTTGATATGGTATTAACAACATCATTAATCATTGATCCCATTAATTCCTCGCGTGCCACCGAAGCTATATATATATAAGCACGACTTATTTTTTTGCGGCTTAAAAGTTTCTTTTTGAATAAGCGTTCAAGTGTGGACTGGATGGTGTTGTGTGAAATGCCGCGTGCTTTTCCTAATGCAGAATAAACGCTATTAGCATCAAGCTCACCGTTTAACCATAAATATTCCAGAACAGCCATTTCAAGCTCTCCTAAATAGGGACGTTTTAATATTTGCATGGAAGAAATGTTGTTAACAAAAGCTTGGTGAGTTTGAGTGGATTATAAGTTTCATAAAACCGACTGTCAATCGGTATTAGATTTTGAAGGTAGTCGTAAGATTTATACTTTTATTTAGGTATGAATGGGAGTAATTTTTATTCTCTATATATTTAAAGGTATAAAAGAGAGGGTAGGGAGGCTTAATGTGGAGTTCTTATAAATAAAATCTCTTTGAATCATGGGGAATATCTCTTTTTGGCAGTTGTTGCGGTTGTTTTTTAATTTAATTTTCTGTCTAAAATTACTTTTTTTCGATGAAAATATTAA
>WTBX01000322.1 GCA_013138855.1 Methylococcaceae bacterium | reverse complement strand
GCTTTAAAAGGGTGATCTCAGATAATGTTTATGACTGTAAAAAGATATGAAAACTAACAAGAATCCTTTTTAAAAATTTAAATTATGCAAATAAGTGAAGCGTGGTTAAGAGAACTGGTTAATCCTGCTGTCTCTACCGAAGAATTAGTTGAACAATTGACTATGGCGGGCTTGGAAGTTGATTCCGTTGAACCTGCGGCGGCGGAATTTTCCAAAATTGTAGTCGGTGAAGTTGTAGAAAAAGAAAAACATCCCGATGCCGATAAATTAAGCGTTTGTAAGGTAAATGTAGGACAAGATGAGCCTTTACAAATTGTTTGTGGTGCATCTAATGTGCGGGTGGGTTTGAAAATTCCTACCGCATTAGTCGGGGCAGTTTTACCTGAAAATTTTAAGATTAAAAAATCTAAATTACGGGGTGAACTCTCTTTCGGAATGCTATGTTCTGAAAAAGAATTAGGACTCGCGGATAGTGCTGATGGCTTGATGGAATTAGCTAATGAAGCTCCTGTTGGGACGGATATTCGTGAATATTTGAGTTTAGACGATAATATTATCGAATTAGATTTAACCCCAAATAGAGCGGATTGTTTAAGCGTTGAAGGCGTGGCGCGTGAAGTTGCAGTATTGAATAAACTTTATTGGGTTGCGGTGAACTTTGATAGCAAAGAAGTTGAACATCAAGACACTTTAGCCATTAAAGTTGAAGCACCTGAATTATGTCCCTCTTATTTAGGGCGTTTAATTAAAGGCGTGAATCCAAAAGCAGAAACGCCTTTATGGATGCAAGAACGCTTAAGACGCGCGGGTTTACGCAGTTTGGGTGCTTTAGTCGATGTAACTAACTATGTTTTATTAGAACTCGGTCAGCCTCTACATGCATTTGATGCGAGCAAATTAACAGGCGGCATCACTGTTCGCGTCAGCAAAAAAGATGAAGAGCTTGCCTTATTAAATGACCAAACTATCAAACTTGATGGTGAAGCCTTAGTTATCGCAGATGACAAGCAAGCAGTCGCGTTAGCAGGCATTATGGGTGGTAGTGAAACCGCAGTTGATGATAATACTCAAGACGTATTTTTAGAATGTGCCTTTTTTATACCGACAGCCATTGCAGGCAAGGCAAGAAACTTTGGATTGCATACTGATTCTTCGCATCGTTTTGAGCGTGGCGTAGATCCTTATTTACAACAACGTGCTATTGAACGCGCTACCCAGTTAATTGTTGATATTGCAGGCGGTAGTGTCGGTGAAATCAATCAAGTGACGAATGAAGACACGTTACCGAAGCGTCCTGCGGTTACTTTAAGAAAAAATCGCATTAAAAAAATGCTCGGTATAGAAATGGCTGAAACGGACGTTGAAGATATTTTTCAACGTCTAGGCATGGAGGTCACTTCAAACACAGCTAGCTGGGATATTAAACCTGCGGGTTTCCGTTTTGATATTGCCATTGAAGCGGATTTAATCGAAGAAGTCGCTCGAATTTACGGTTATAACAATCTACCGAGTAGTAGCTTGTTAATGCGTTCTGAACTGGGTAAAACGCCAGAAGCAGTACAAACCATAGATAGAGTGCAAGACTTATTAGTTGATAAAGGCTATCAAGAAGCGATTACTTATAGTTTTGTCGACGAAGAAATTCAACACACTATCGCGCCTGATGATGTGGTGATTAAGTTGAAAAACCCGATTTCATCAGAATTATCGGTGATGCGTAGCACCTTATGGTGTGGCTTATTAAGAGCCGCATTATATAACACCAATCGTCAGCAAGCCCGTGTACGCTTATTTGAAACAGGTTTATCTTTTGTTGAAAAGAACGGCGTAACTGAGCAGAAAAAAATGCTCTCTGGACTCGCTTTAGGTTCAGTTCAAACTGAGCAATGGGGCGAAAAAGTCCGCAAAGTGGATTTTTATGATGTGAAAGCCGATTTAGAAGCGGTATTTTCTCTCTCAGGTTTAGAGGTTGAATATAGCGCGGAAAAAAATCATGCCTTACATACAGGGCAAAGCGCAAAACTGACTAATGCAGACGGAGAGTTCATCGGCTGGTTAGGAATGCTGCACCCAACCTTAGAGAAAAAACTGGGTTTTGATACCCAAGTATTTTTATTTGAACTTGAGCTAGAAAAAGTTCTCAATAAAACAATTCCAAGCTTTACCGCGCTTTCTAAGTTTCCATCAGTACGCCGTGATATGGCGATATTGCTAGAAGAAAGTGTGAGTGCAAAACAAATCACTCAATGTATTGAAGCAAGTGAAGAACAAGCGATAACAGAAATCCAAATTTTTGATATTTATCGCGGACAAGGTGTGGAAGATGGACATAAAAGCGTGGCATTAAGCCTGCAATTACAAGATTTTTCACAAACATTAACAGAATCCGAAATAGATGCTATATTTAGCAGGGTGTTAAGTAGATTAACCCAAGAAATCGGCGCAAAACTAAGAGATTAATTAACATGGCATTAACAAAAGCTGACTTTTCCGAAAGATTGTTTGACGACTTAGGTTTAAACAAGCGTGAAGCAAAAGAAATGGTCGAGTTATTTTTTGAGAAAATCAAAGATTCTCTTGAAGAGGGCGAAGAAGTCAAATTATCAGGTTTTGGTAAATTTGAATTACGCGATAAAAGCCCCCGCCCAGGTAGAAACCCTAAAACTGGCGAAGAAGTTGCGATTACTGCACGACGTGTAGTGACCTTTCGATCTGGCCAAAAACTAAAAGCTAGAGTAGAAGCGTATGCTGGAACCCAGTGATAATAATGAACTGCCCGCAATTCCTGCGAAAAAATATTTCAGCATTGGCGAAGTAAGTGACCTCTGTGGAGTAAAACCCCATGTCTTACGATATTGGGAACAGGAATTTAGTCAAATCGCGCCCGTTAAAAGGCGCGGCAACCGTCGCTCGTATCAGCGACAGGATGTATTGACGATTAGGCAAATAAGATCATTGTTATACGAAAAGGGTTACACCATAGGCGGTGCAAGGGCGCATCTTGAAAGTGATGTCAGCAAGGACGACTCTAGCAAAAGCAACCAGCTCATCCATCAAATGATAGGTGAGCTGGAAGAAGTTTTAGCTTTTCTAAAATAATTGTAAATTACAGGGTGAATCGCGTATAATTCGCCCTCTTCTAAAAGCTACATCCGCTAGCTTTTATTATTCATCGTGTCGGGGCGTAGCGCAGCTTGGTAGCGCACTACAATGGGGTTGTAGGGGTCGGAGGTTCAAATCCTCTCGCCCCGACCAGTTGAATCTTCTTTTTAATTATCAATTATCAAAAGTAGCCTGTTATGAATTTATGAGCTACAACTAGGGTTTATATCTTCGCTAGGTGTTGGATTTTCTAAATATAAAACTCTATCATCACCATCTCTTTTTTCTGTAATATCCGTCTCAACTGTTCCATTTTCTAATCCAAAACCTTGACCTGCTGAAATTAAACGAAAGCCTTTAGTTGGATGTTGTTGCAAAATAATTGGTCTTCCCCAAGCATCTAAAACTTGCGTTCCAACAATATCGCTATGAACCTTTCCTCCTGCGGTTTCAAATGTCGAATTTGGTGCAGAACTAAGTACAATACCATTTTGTAAATACCCACCAGAACGCCAACCTACTTGAGTATCTGGGTCAAATGTATCCCA
>WTBX01000180.1 GCA_013138855.1 Methylococcaceae bacterium | reverse complement strand
GCAAACGCCCTTTTTTTATAGCATCAATTCAACGACCTTAATGAAAATATAGAAAGCACTTGTCTCGCAGCGCGAGTCACATACAAGATAGTAAGTGTTCAGTCCCCCTCTTAAAAAAAGAGGGATTAGGGGAGATTTTATTAAATAAATCCCCCTCAATCCCCCTTTTCCAAAGGGGGAGGTGAATACTTACACAAGATAAGTACCTTCAAAATGACTCAAGCCAAGAAAAACATTGGTTCTTTAAGATTTCGGAAGTAAAGACTGGCAATCTTGTAGCTAAAAAACCTCTGCTCTACGGAAGATGCTAAAGAGCCAAAATATCTAAACTATTTAATGCTCCATTTTATGTTATTTCATATGTAGCCTTATAATGTTATACAGTAACTTATTATTTATATGGTTATTACCCAACACTATTTAATTTAAAAAATACTCAGTTATTTTGCCCATCTTTCTAAGATTTAAAATTGTTCTTCATTATAAATAGCTCGTAGAATAAATTTCTTCCCCACACCATTTATAAAGGTCATACCATGTCCGCAAAGTATCTTTCTGTTTTTACCCCCGCTAGCGCCCAACAACGTAAAGAAAATTTTGATGATTATTGGGTTTTCACCCAACAACATGGGGGTGAATTATTTGAAGCTGATAAAGATTTAGCGAAAAAACGCGCACGCTTAAAATACTTTGAAGATAACCCAGTTAAATTACGCACGCCCTTAAAAGACCCTGAAAGTTTTTATCGCAATTATGTAGAAATGCAGGATGACCCTAAGTCACTGGATAAAATGACATTGATGCTGACAGGTATTTATAAATTTGCCCGTCACGAATGGGTAGGCATTAAAGGCGCGTGGGATGTTTCACCAAGTATGGAGAATGCACCAACCTTAGAAGATAAAATATCCAGAATTCATTTAGCAGAAGAGTTCTGTCATGTACGTTTGTTTGATGAAATGTTGAAAACATGTGGCTTAGACAAAGTAGAGTGGGTTCCCTTAAGTCCATGGAAGGAAAAGGTTTATGAAATGTTTCCTAAACTTCCTGCTTTTTTATTGAATGCGCCAGCATTTGTTACTGAATTAATGGGAGTAACTTTTTACCTTCATTTGCATAAATTATTTGACGATGTACTCGCCGATGAGCCAGAAGTACGCGATAGACTAAAAGAGCTATTAGATGAAATTACCATTGATGAAGTCGCACATGTAGGACAACGACGTAATTTTATTGGTGCTACTGGCATGAAAGTTTCTAAAAAATTAGTAAAACCTTTTTACACGATGTTTTTTAATGACATTCCCGAAGTCGGTGAATTATTCGATGTAAAGCAAATGATTAAAGATGGCAAAAGCTTTGATTTTAATAGCTTGCCAGATTACATGATTGAACGCAGTTGGATTCCTTCTTACTGCAAAGCCGTTTAAAAACTATTTGAATGAATAAAACTAGGGACTGGCAACAAGCCTAAAAGACTTCATCTCTCAGCTTGCTGTCAGTCTTATATAATTCTCAGTTTTATTTTTACTTAAACTGAATAATCGTACAGCTTGAAATTTAACCTTTATAACGCTGAAAAATCAAGGTGGCGTTCGTCCCACCAAAACCAAAGCTATTAGACATAATGGTATTTAAAGTTACATCATCTTGACGTTCACGCACTAACGGAACACCTGCTGCCCCCTCATCTAATTCATTAATATTAGCGGAAGCACTTAAAAAGTTATTTTCCATCATTAATAATGAATAAATAGATTCATTCACACCTGCCGCGCCTAAAGCGTGACCTGTTAATGATTTAGTCGAACTGACCGCAGGAACATTGTCCGCACCAAAAACATTGCGCAAAGCTTCTAATTCTCGCGTATCACCGACTGGGGTACTGGTTCCATGTGCATTAATATAATCTATTGAACCGTCAATAGTAGACATGGCTTGCTGCATACAACGTACCGCCCCTTCTCCCGAAGGCTGCACCATATCATAACCATCAGAAGTTGCACCATAGCCGGTTAATTCAGCATAGATTTTCGCACCACGCGCTTTAGCATGTTCTAACTCTTCAATGACCAGCACACCACCACCACCAGAAATGACAAAACCATCACGGGTTGCATCATAAGGTCTGGAAGCCGTTTCTGGCGCATCATTATATTTAGAAGATAATGCCCCCATGCCATCAAATAACATCGACATCGTCCAATGCACTTCTTCTCCACCACCGGCAAAGACGACATCTTGCTTGCCTAGTTGAATTAATTCCATTGCATGACCAATACAATGCGCACTGGTTGCACAAGCGGAACTGATGCTGTAATTAACACCCTTAATTTTGAATGGTGTAGCTAAACAAGCGGTATTGGTGCTGGACATAGTACGAGTCACCATATAAGGGCCAACGCGCTTAATACCTTTACTACGCAAAATATCGGCAGCATTAACAAGATTAGACGTTGAAGGCCCTCCAGACCCCATCACTAAACCTGTTTTAAAATTTGAAACCTCTGATTCTTCTAAGCCAGAATCAGCAATGGCCTGCTGCATGGCAATATAATTAAATGCGGCACCAACGCCCATAAAACGCTTAACTTTACGGTCAATAAATTCATCTAAATCTATATCAATGGCACCATGCACATGGCTTCTAAAACCCATTTCCTGATAAACATCCGCAAAACC
>WTBX01000197.1 GCA_013138855.1 Methylococcaceae bacterium | reverse complement strand
GCACGAAGTTTCATGTATGAATTTTAAAACAAGTTTATTTTAATCTGTTTAATTTATAAATTTTGAAAATAGTTTTAGGTTTCGTGCGCGACTAAAAGTCGCGGTTCCGTATATCCTGAGTAGTTACGTTTTATTACGGACTACCCACGCCAATAGCTAAAGCTATTGGACTCCGAATGTGCTTCATGGTTAAATTAAAAACCCTGAATTCAACTGATATGCTCTGAATGGCTCATGAACTATAAAACCTTCATGTTCTTCCGCGCTTCATGATTTATAAGTCCAATAAACTGAATGCTCAACTAACGTGTGCCGAAAACAACGATCGTCTTGCCGTGGGCGGTGAGTAATTTTTTCTCTTCTAATTCTTTTAATACCCGACCGACAACTTCTCTGGAACAACCGACAATATGACTAATTTCTTGACGGCTAATATGTAGTTGCATTCCATCAGGATGGGTAATGGCATCAGGTTCTTTACATAAATCGAGTAACGTTCTGGCGATACGCCCTTTGGTATCCATAAATGCTAAATCGCGAAAGTTACGACTAGTCATAAATAAACGCTCTGCCATTTGTTCGCCAATCATGAACAATATATCAGCCGCATGTTCAGGCAACTCCTTCTTTAACAGTGTCCGAATACGCTCGTGGGTAATTTCAGCTACTTTACATTCACAACGTGTTTTGACATTAACAATTCGAGGATCAGTCCCGTTAAAAACGCCCATTTCACCAATAAAATCACCTTTATTAAGGTAAGCTAAAATTAATTCTTTGCCATCCTCTTTTTCTTCTGCATCAACTAATACTGAGCCGTCAATAATATAATATAGCGTTTCATTAATATCCCCTGCACGAATTAAAGTGGTTTTTGCAGGATAAGTTTTTATATGACATAGTCTTACAAAATGAGTAATTGCTTGTTGACGTACTGGGTCTTGATTATAAATAACAGGTCTAGACATTTTATTCTCTTAGATATTTTTATCGCTTAAATCATGTTTTGAAAATCAATCAAGGCACCCTTCATTTCTGTATGTACATTTATTCAACACAAAGTAAGCCGTTTATGAAACAAAGACTATCTTAAATTTAAAGCCTTAAACTATCCTCTTCGGCTTACTTCTAAATGTTGAGTATTTGCAAAGGTGGAAAAACTTGTTTTTCACGTTTGCGTAACATCCGCTTTTAAAAAGAAAAATCAATATCTTGTTTAATTTCACCCATGACATGTTTAATTCTTTTTTGAATTTTAACTAAAGATGCTTCAGTATCCGCTTCAAAGCGTACTGTTATTGAAGGTGTCGTGTTAGAGGCTCTCACTAAAGCCCAGCCATCTTCAAATTCAATACGTAATCCATCTATATCAATAATTTTAGCATTTGGGAAATTAATAGTTTTAGTTAATTCTTCCATAAAACTAAAGTTTTCACCCTCAGCCATGTTAATAATTATTTCTGGCGTATTTATGCTATCAGGGTAATCAGCAAACAGGGTCTGGCTATCTCTTCCATCTTTTGCAAGTATTTCCAAGAGCCTTGCACCCGCATATAAGGCATCATCAAAACCAAACCAGCGATCTTGAAAAGCAATATGTCCTGACATTTCACCTGCAAGTGCTGCACCTGTTTCTCTCATTTTTTCTTTCAAAAAAGAATGACCTGTCTTCCACATTAAAGGACGACCGCCATGCTTTTTGATTTGCTTGGCAAGATTAGCTGAGCATTTCACATCATAAATAATTTCAGCCGCAGGTTTTCCCGCCAGCACTTGTTTAGCAAACACCATCATTTGTCGATCAGGCCAAATAATATTCCCCGCAGAATCAATAACGCCAAGTCTGTCACCATCACCGTCAAAAGCAAGCCCTATATCTGCCTGATGAGTTTTTACTGCTTCAATGATATCCTTAAGGTTTTCTGCCTTACTCGGATCAGGGTGATGATTTGGGAAGTTTCCATCTATTTCACAAAATAGTTCTATAACTTCACAACCCAATGCTTTAAATAGTTTAGGAGCCAAATCGCCTGCGGCTCCATTACCGCAATCAATCACTATTTTCAAGGATTTTTTTAATTTAATATCTTCGCAAACCGTACCTATATACTCTTCTGTACAGCTATTATTTTGTTCGATTTTCCCTAATTTTTCAGTAATATAATCTTCATCTTCAATACGTTTTTTAAGTTGTTGAATGCGATCGCCTGCCAATGTTTCTTTATGAATAACTATTTTCAAACCATTGTAATTAGCTGGATTATGACTACCTGTAACCATTACGCCTGAGCGTCCGTCTGAATAATGACTTACAAAATAAAGTAAAGGGGTGGGAAGCAGCCCTATATCAAGAACATTACAGCCCGTTGAAATAATCCCTTTTATTAACGCATCTGTAAGCTCAGGGCTGGATAGCCGTCCATCTTTAGCAACAACTATTTGCTGACTGCCTTTTTCTTTTGCCTCTGTTCCTATTGCTAACCCTAGATCAAAAACAACATTTTTTGACAAACCTTTGCCCACAATCCCCCTAATATCATAAGCCTTAAATATATTTTCTACGGCTGCTTTTTTTTCTAAAACAATAGACGATGGTTTAGAAATTATAGGGTCTTTTGTTTTAAGCTCTCGAGGCAGTTCTTGTTTCAGTGTCGCATCTACTTTTTGTTTAGACGTTTTTTTGGGTAAAACTTTTGTTTTATTCGATGACGGCGTTAAAGTTTTTTTTTTAGGTTCGGAGCAGGTGAGTCAGCTACGCTTAAATCATCCAGATTAAACATTTGGCTGTCAGTTATATCATTCGATTCTTCGGCTTCTTCACCATTGCCTTCTTTATTATTCAAAATTCGCTTAAATTGTACTAACGTTGAAATAATAACCTTCATCTCAGATAATTTAACAGTATAGTTACCTAATTCTTTCCCTGTCATTAGATCTTTAACCGCTTGTAAAATACTACTTTGATCTTTTTTCAGTAGTCCTATTATTTGGTAATAGCAGAAAAAGAGTGCCGCACAAGCAAATAAACTTGCCACGATAAGCACTCCCATCACCATACTAATACTTGATAATGTTTGTGAACTAGCTCCCCAATAATGCAATTGCCAATTAATTCCTGCTATTTTTAGAGTTTCTGATGAGTCTGTTTTTATTGAAGTATCACCACTTGCGCCTAATGTAACCGTTCCCTGTTTTATTTCGACAAGATTATCAGTGATAGGGGCTTTAGCAAGGATAGCGTCAATAAAACTAAATTCTAAGCTGGCTAAAATAACCCCTATTACTTTCTCGTCTTTTTTGATGGCCGTAGTAATGGCAAAATGCCTATTTTCACCTTGACCTTGGATAATTGATTGTGGACTAGTTCCTGCTAAAGTTTTTTGTACCATAGCAAGATCGGCATAACCCATATGCGGAATAGCCGTTTCATCTACGTCCTTAACGTCAGGTAAAAGAATTCTAAGTTTTAAGGTATGAGGTAAAAATCTTTGTAATTTATTAGCGGCACTTTCAATTAGTAAGGGGTTTGCTGTACTGACAGCAAGAACAACTTCCGCATCTGTTGCCATTTGAGCGAGGGTTTTTTCAAATAATGAAACCTGTGAGGAAACACTATAAGCAACACCTTTAGCTAAAGCATCAACTGATTCACGTTTAGCTTCTTTAAGGTCTGCTATAGATAACCAAAACACACCTGCTCCTGCAAACAGAACCATACATATAATGAAAATAGACGCTATCCCAAAAATTCGAACCATCTTACCTTTCTCCTAAAAATTCTTTAACTACGGCCTGTATGCCCAAAGCCACCATCTGCTCTGGAACTTTCATCAAATTCATCCACGCATTCAAACTGCGCTTGTATCACTGGCACAAAAACCATTTGTGCAATTCTTTCACCTACGTTAATAGTAAACTCAGATTGCCCTCTATTCCAGCAGGAAACAAAAACTTGCCCTTGATAATCTGAGTCAATTAAGCCAACTAAATTACCTAAGACGATACCATGTTTATGTCCTAGTCCTGAGCGTGGTAATAACACTGCGGCTAAATGTCGATCACATATATGAATAGCCAAACCTGTTGGAATTAATAAAGTTTCACTAGGGGATAATGTCACCGCCTCATCCAGACAAGCTCGCAAATCTAACCCTGCTGAACCTGAGGTTGCATATTCTGGCAAGGGAATTTCATTGCCTAAACGTTTATCCAGTATTTTTAATTGAATTTTTTTCATTCATTCTCTCAACAATTAAGGCAATTAATTGCGTTGCCAATTGTTTTTTAGTTGTCATTGGTAAATTTTTTTGACCATTATGCCAAAAAACTTGTAAAGCATTATCATTGTTTTCAAAACCGCCCTGTTCTCTTCCTACCCAGTTTGCAGCAATCATATCTAAATTTTTGCGGGTTAGTTTACCACGAGCATAGCCTTCAAGGTCATCTGTTTCTGCGGCAAAACCTACACCAAACGGTCTGTCAGTTAATAATGCAACTTCAGCTAAAATATCTTGCGTTTTTTGTAAGTGCAGAATATTTTCTTGTCCTTGTTTTTTTATTTTTTGCGTATTAACTTGAACAGGCGTGTAATCTGCAACGGCTGCCGCGCCTATATAAATATCATGAGTAGGTGCTTTTGCAATCACGGCATCAAACATTTGTGCAGCGGTTTCAACTTCACTAAATTCAGCGTCTATTGGTGGCGTTAAATTAACAACACCACTCACTAAACTCACGCT
>WTBX01000186.1 GCA_013138855.1 Methylococcaceae bacterium | reverse complement strand
CATACCGCTATTAAACAGGAAAGCGAATGGCAAGCACGATTAATTAAAGCGGATAGCACGGAGTTCGAGGTAATTTTTAAAGGCGAGTCACAAGGCATAGTGCAATGGACATTAACAGGTGAGCATAATGTTTACAATGCTTTATCAGCCATTGTTGCTGCACGTCATGTGGGTGTCTTAGCGACTGATGCTATCGCGGCGTTAGCAGAATTTAAAAATGTAAAACGCCGTATGGAGGTTATCGCTAAAATTAATGGCGTGACGATTTATGATGATTTTGCTCACCATCCTACCGCGATTAAAATGACTTTAGAAGGTCTACGCAATCAAGTTAGTGAGGAAAAAATAATCGCTATCGTCGAACCTCGCTCTAACACTATGCGCATGGGTATTCATACGAAAACCCTCGCAGAATCTTTAAACAAAGCTGATATAGCGATTGTTTATCAACCCGAAGAATTGGATTGGGATTTAAGCGAGTTAAAACAATACGCCCAGAATATTGAAATTTGCACGAGTTTGGATGAAATTATTAGCCGCATTAAAACAGAAGTCACACCACTGAGTCATTGTTTATTAATGAGTAACGGCAGTTTTGGTGGTATTTATCAACGTCTACAAGATGAGCTGTAAAAAGGAAACGCGACTTCTAATCGCGCACGAAACCTAAAATACGCTTAAATTTTATCGTTTTAACAGAATGAGAAAGGCTTCTCGTGCGTGACTAGAAGTCGCGGCTCCGTAGCCACCGACATTAATATTACTGGAGAAGATAAAATGAGCAATTTTTCTGCAATCTATGTGCAATTATTAGATAATTCTGAGGCAGCTTTTGAAGAAGTGAATCGAGTTTTAAAAGAGAAAGGTTATCTTTTTACGCTTCGGTATCATCAATCTAAACCGTGGGTGCAATTATGGGCAGAAGAAGCGGAAAATTTATCGTATTATGTCGGTCAAATACGCGCCTTTTTTCCTCAGCAAAGAATTATTGCCATTGCTTGTCAATCAGTCGTTGATGCTATTGCGTATTATGATGTGCAAGGTGATAACACTTATCGAGTCTTAGAATATGGTTTTCGCCAAGAAAGGACGTGGGAAAAAGTGGAAGGCATACCGCAGGCGTGGGAATCAGAAATTTTTTCAGGACGAGAAGGTTATCAAGCAGGTGATGATTTAAAAGTCGGCGAAATCACGCCTTTTTTTACTAACTTTGATATTCAGCAACTAGGACAGTTACTTGATTTATCAGGCTTTGGAACGCCTGATTTTGGAGAAAATTGGACGAGGGAAATTTTTAATTAACTGAAATAAACTCACTCAATTTTCAAAAAAACGCGGAGAAACTCATCCGCGCTCTCAATTTAAACTTATGCCGCGCACAAACCTAAATATTTATTTATTTCGCTAGCAATTAAGCTATCGTGATGACGCTTTAAAACAGCATCTGTTGGGCGTGGATGAAAATTAGACTCTATTTTAGCGCGTACTTCCGCTAAAAAATGTCGTCTAAGCGTTGAATCTTCTGGAATGGTTACTTTTGCTTTTGAAGGTTGTACTGCTTTTTTATTAAAAAAAGCAGATAAGCTTGATGGTGTAAAAATACACGCACCTACTATAACCATTGCTACAAACAACACCGCCACTTCAAACATACTTACTCCTGGATTACTCTCGAAAATGAGAAATATTAGCTTTTAAGAAAGTTTTTAAGATTATAAAAACCTTAACGCAATTATAGCAATAAATATGCCATGATAAAAACAACATAAACACTTAGCTTCACGGTATGAAAGGAGGTTTAAAGACAAAAGTACGCACTTAAATAGAAACATTTATAAAAATAATGCACCAAAACACCCCTAAAGCATTAATTATTATCATTATTTGTTTTCCCTATTTGAGACATTTATTTCTTCCCACTCTCTAACAAACGGCTCGCAAATTTCCCAAGCATTTTGAATATGCTCTGCTGCACTTGCCAATAAATCGGCAGAAGCATAAAGTTCCTCAGACAGTTTGAGCCGATTTCGTTGGTTATCTGCATCAGCATCCTGCTTAATTTTTTGACTTAATTCGTTTAAAAAACCAGCAAGCGAGTCATAATATAAATCCCCCATTCTTTGGGCAATTTCTTGATGGCTTAGTTCTATGTCTTTTGGTTGACTTGTATGTTTAAAATTCATCGTTAACTTTATGAGAAACCAAAGGAAACCAAAGGGGTCGGAGTGAAAACCAAAAGGGTCGGAGTAACTTGATTATTAAACCAAGAAACCAAAGGGGTCGGAGTAACTTGATTATTAAGAATTTTTTATATCATCTAATAATTCACCTTCTTCCAAATCTATCGTCGCAACCTCAAAGCGGTACAATTCCAACGCAACTGATGGACGCATCATTATCCCCTTTATAAAATAGTTATCGAAATACACTACACCCGCTAAAATAGGATTTTATAATAGCTCAGGAAAAGCCTTTTGTATTAATTCAACTTGCTGTGAAATTTTATCATCACTATAAGGAACAGCATCAAACTTTTGCTCGTTCCTAAACTCTGTTTGGGAACGCCTATTAACCAAGCTCTGCTTGATGAGTAGAAAGTAATTAGTCAATATTGAAAAAGCCAAGCAGAGCTTGTCGGTATACGTTCCCAAACAGAGTTTGGGAACGAGGTAAAAAATAAGTTGAAAGTTAATACCCCGCTTCTTTTTGATGACGAAAAGAAAGAATATAAACAATATCCGCTTGTACATCATATTCATAAAGAGCAACATAACCAGAATCACCAAACGGAATAATTAATTCTTTCAAAAATTCGTGATTCTCAAAAAATCGCCCTATCTCTGGATTTTTCTCTAAAACAGCTAAATGTTGACGAATAACCTTTGCAGCACGTTTGCTAGCATTTGAATTATGCGTGGCTAAAAAACGCCGACAACGCTCTAAACCTCGCGCTGCCGAATCAGTGATAATTACTTGTGACATTCAGGTTGTTCCTTTTCGTTTTCCGTTCCCCAAGTACTTAACCAGTCTTGCACCTCATCACCAGTTAAATGTAAGCCCGTGTTTTGATAAGCATTGCGAGAATCCAACGCCTCTTGCTTAAAATCGACTTTTTTATTTAAAGGTGAATTACCTTGTTTTAACGAATCTACAAACTGCAAAACCTCCTGCGCCAAAGGCTCAGGAAGAAGCAATACATCATGATAAACTTGCTCGGCGGTGTTCATTTTAAACCCCTTATAAAATTGTTACCTAAATCAAGAAACATAGTACAAGTTTTTTTATTTTCTGCAATCAGTTTTAAAGTAACGGACATAACAAACTCATTTCTCAATCAACGCTTGCACTTGCTCATAAAGTTCAGGTAAATCATTATGAATGGTGCGCCAAAGGATTTCTAAATCAATTTTAAAATAGCCATGCGCCAGCGCATTACGCATCTCATAAGCAAAATTCAATTGAAGGTTAGCGTGTTGATTAGCAAATTCAGGATAATGCTGCTTAATGTTATTAGAAGCCTCTCCAATCACCTCAAAATTACGAATAACCGCATCCTGAGTCTTCTCATCTTGCAAAAACGCGACCTCATCCATCTCCTCAATGTAGCAATATATCCTGTCAATTGCTTGCAAAATATGTTTCAAATATTCCTGCAAGCGTAAAATTTCAGCTTCACTCATACAAACACCGCCTCGGTTAAAACAAAATCCCTAAAATGGTCTGGCAAAGCTTTAGGCGTTAGCACATCAACAGGTAAGCCTAATAACTCCTTAAGCTCATAACGGATTGCACCAATATCCATCAATGTAGTTTCAGAAGTTGGCTCAACCAACAAATCCAAATCGCTCTCTTCGGTATCATCACCATGCAACACCGAACCAAACACCTTCACACTTTGTACTCTGTGACTTAAAGCAATCTCACGAATTCTATCGCGGTACAATTCCAACGCAACTGATGGACGCATCATTATCCCCTTAATAAAATAGTTATCGAAATTAAAAAACATATGAAACGTTCATACTCTACGGAAGGACTATCAACCCTATTCTAATAAAACAATATCAAAAATCGGTGCTAATTGCTATGCACTCAAAATTCCTTTATAACAATCAAAAAGCCCATCAAACACCACCTGAATTTCATCAGCATGAACCTTATCAAGCCCTAATTCCAAAGTTAAAGAACCCCACAAAGACAACGCCTCAAAAACCTCTGCAAAAATCGACCTCACAGCAACAGCCTCCAAACCAATCACCGCCCCAAGCTCAAAAAACACCTTAATCGGCACATCCTTACCATAACCCGCAATCGCCATCGAATGCTCACCACTAAACCCATAATTAAAGGTCAAATCATAAACAGGCGACAATCGCCAATCCCCCATCCTATCCATAACAAAAGAAAAATTCTTACTATGATCGTCTCGATTAGCACTCAACACATTAAACACCATCTGCCGAAAAGCCCGCTCACAATCCTGCGGCTGCTTAGTCAACAACGCCACCACCTTAAAAAACACCTCATAATCAAAATCAGGCATCCTAAAATCAGCATTCACTAAACCCGCCAAACTATGCACATGCAAGCGTTCACCATCCACCCTATCAAAACGCTTAACCGCAAAATAACGCGCAAAGTCCGCCTCAAACAACCGCGTTTCAGGCATATTCAACCCCGCCGCACGCGCCATACGCGCATAAACCTCCTCAATAATTCCCTCTTGCTGCTGCTCTGCATGAAACTTAATTAACCAACCTTCATAACCCTCAGGAATCTGCGCCTCACCTGAAATTAAATGCTCACCTTTAATCGCCACCAAAACCTTAGGACGCGCTCCAGCAGGCGAACCACCCGCACGAATAATCTCAGGCAATACTTCTTGCTGCTTGCCCTGATAAATTAAATGAGATTCTTTAGCAAGCTCTGATAAATCCAACATTTGATTAGACGACTCCACCGCATAATCAGGCTCATAAACCAACGCTCCCATGCCTGTATGCCCAATAAAAGACAATCTGTCTAATGGACTTAACTGCCTAACATTAATGCCTTGCTGACGTAAAAACCTATCCATCAACAATAAGCCCCAGCCATCTGGCAAAGAATCGGCAAACACTCCATGCAAACCATTAAAAGGGCTGTTATTAGCAGAATGCACTTTAGCGATTAAAGGCAGATTAAAGGGTGATAACTCCAACCCTGTGTTTAAAAACGCCTTAGCGTATTCAAACAGAATACTTTTTTTATGAACCAGCAATTTGCCAACAAAATGTTTTTCACTCGCGCTAAATTGCAAAAACACCTTAATCATTGACTGCCTCGCTGACGTTTTGGCTTTTTATCTGCCGCAATAATTTCATCTAGCGAAGATGCTTGAGGTTCAATAAAAACATTTTTCAAAACCTCTAAATCGCCTAACACAAAGGCGATTTTTAAAAAGTTATCTAACGACACCTCGCCACTGGTTTCAAAGCGTTTAATCGTCGCCGTGGGAATGCCTGTTTTTTCGCTCAATGTGTCACGTTTTAAAGCCTGCCTGAGTCGAGCCGCTTTTGCCGCTTTAGAAAGATTGCTTTTAGCTTCTGTGGGTATCCAGTTATTTAGAGATAATATTTTATCCATAATCAGTAATTAAACCTATTTAAAGCTAATATATTAGCCTTTATTTATTTTTATCGCTATCACTAATACCCTACCTCGCTAAAATAGGATTTTATGATAACTCAGGAAAAGCCTTTTGTATTAATTCAACTTGCTGTGAAATTTCATCATCACTATAAGGCACAGCATCAAACTTTCCCCAAACAGGTGCAGGCCACGCTTTATCATTTTTATAACGAACAATATGATGAATATGTAACTGCGGAACCACATTACCAATCGCTGCAATATTCATTTTATCCGCCTTATAAACCGCATTGAGTTTTTCAGCTAATAAGCAAGATTCATCATGCAATTGCAGTCGATCAGCATCATCTAATTGAAAAACTTCACGGACATCAAACCTTTGCGGCACCAGAATAAACCACGGATAAGAACAATCATTTATCAAGCGTAATTGTGATAATTCAAAGCAAGCTATAAAGATGCTGTCTTGTTGTAAACGCGGGTGTAATTGGAAAGTTGTCATTTAATTTTAGTTGAAGGTTTTAATCTCATAAAAAGAGAGGGAATGATACAATTCATCATTTTTAGCGGATGATATAGATTCGATATGTTTTTAGAACAATTTTACTCTACAAACGATGGGCAAACTTTAATTAGTGCAGACCAAGCCAGCCATTTTGCAAAAGATATTGCCAAAGATTTTAACCCCTTGCATGATGCTGACGCTAAACGCTTTTGTGTACCAGGTGATTTGCTGGTTTCAATCGTTATCGCAAAATATGGTTTAAGCCAATCTATGCGTTTTACTTTTTCAGGCATGGTGGGACATAACGTCTATTTAAATTTTCCTGATACCGATGCTGACAATTTTGATGTCACAGATAATAACGGCAAAACCTATATGCAGGTTGAGCGCAACGGTGCAATCGTTAATGATGAAAACATATTAGAAACGTTTATTCGTGATTATGTGGCGTTTTCAGGGCCTAATTTTCCACATATTTTGGTGCCGTTAATGGCAGAACAAAATGTGATGATTAATACCACTAGACCTTTAGTTATCTATGAAAGTATGTCGTTTGAATTTGAGCATTTAAACTTCAAAGCATCTGAATTAGTGGCGGTTGAAAATACTCTAGGTATTGATGGAAAACGGGGTGATGCGCGTTTTCATTTTCAAATAAATTCAGAAGCGCATCAACAAGTGGGGCATGGTTTTAAACGCATTCTTATCAGCGGAATGCGTGATTATGATAAAGGGCTTATTGATGCTTTTACTGAAAATTATTTGGCACGAAAAGATGCTTATGAAGCGGAAAGTGAGCTAGCTTAAAAGCTATATTATCGGAGAGTCGTCTTCCAGACGACTCTTAGAACTTCATACTTATTTAAATTTCAGCATTTGAGGAATCGTCTGGAAGACGACGCTCCTCTTTACGTAAGGTAATCGAGTGTTTATCCGTATCAATCAGTTGTTTTTTATATAATGCCCCTACCGCTTGTTTGAAGGCCTTTTTACTGACACCAAAAGCCCGATAAACTTCTTCTGGCGGACTTTTATCACCTAACGGTAAATGCCCGTTTTGAGCGATGAGCTGATTTAAAATTTTATCGCTTAAATCACCTGTTTGAGTATGCACAGGCACTAGCGGTTGTAGGCTTAAATCTATTTTTTTATCTTCACGAATTTTCTTAATATAGGCTTTTAATTTTCGTCCTTTGCGTAGTGGCTGAAAAATCTCGTTATTATACAAAACCCCCCAATGACTATTATCCACAATGGCTTTAAAGCCTAAGTCGGTTTTATCGACAATAATAATATCGACTTCTTGCCCTTCCTTAAAATAAATCGACTCTTCGATTAAAAAGTGTTCAAAGCGTGTCGTTGCGGCAATACGGTCATTATCATCTAAAAATATTTTGACTAAATAAGATTGTCCCAATTCTAGTGGTGAACGTTGCTCATTAAAGGGGACGAGTAAATCTTTAGATAAGCCCCAATCTAAAAATGCGCCAACCTGACCAATCTCAACTACTTTTAACCATGCAATCTCATCGACTTGCGCTTTGGGGGTATGAAAGGTTGCGCTAAGTTGCCCTTTTCTACCGCTATAAACAAAGACATTGAGACTATCACCTTCTTTACATTTTTCAGGAACTTCATTGGTTGGCAATAAAATATCACCGAATTCATCGCCATCAAGATAGACTTCATGTCCACATTGATTGACTTTAAGTTGATTAAACTTACCTATTTCTATCATTTCTTATCCTTATAAGAATTAGGGATAACATCCCTTTAAGGGATGGTATCCCTGAATTACGCGTCAACCTCAGACCAAACAACACGCTCTAATCCTAAAGCAACGACAGCGAAACAGTGTAACCTTAATTCGCCAAAGCGTTGTAATAAATCTGCGGCATAATCTCGCGCCTGTTCCTCGGCTTCTAATAATCGTTTGTTGACCATAGGCAATTTCATAAGTTGCTCGCGCGTCATTTTTTGCAGTTCTACGCCTGTTAAATTTAAATCTTTTAAATCTAAATATTTGAATTCCAAGATTAAATCTAATGCTTCATATTTACGCATATCGGGGCGAAGAATCATGCTTATATCAATATAACGCCGATTAACTTCGGTTTCTGAAATCATCATATACAAGTTATCGTTAAACAATAAAGTCATAAAAGCGATTTTTATTGCATGTTCGTTATGCCAGCGATAATCTCTATTTGACATCACTTTAAAGAAGCGTTGTTCTAAAAAATCCACTAACGGTTGCAAATTACCTGTTTGACAAAATGTTTTACTGACTGAACGAATGGATTCTTTATCCTCATACTCAGGTAAAAACAAGTCTTGCAATTGTTCTATATAAAGTTTCTTTGCGACTAGATTGGGGATTTTTAAAATACATTCGTTATAAGCTGTTCTACCATCTAGCGTTAAAATTCCAAAATAATAAAGCAATGACCCCATAAAAACTTTGTCTTTGACTCCGTTTACTACATCCTCAACACCAAATCGTTGAACAAGTTCCCGTAAAATAATCGGAGATTCTTCGCTCACCGCGTTTAACAAAATTTCTTCGCCATGTGCAAGCTTAGAAATATAAAGGAGCTTGTTTCTATCCATTGCTAGATTTTCATCAAGCATATTATTAGGGTAACTTTGATGTTTTTGAAAGTAGCGTAAAAAATATAAACTTAGCGTTGGGTTATAAACAGACTCAGGTGCATAATTACTAAAGCTATAACCGTTGTAAAAAGTTTTCATCAAGTTTAATGTGACTTCAACTTGAGAGGTATCAGGAATAAGCTTATCTAAAATTGCTTTAATTTCGCTTTCAGAAAAACCGCATAAGTCATTAAATTCTTCATCCTGATAAATATTAGTGGCAACATTATAGCCAGAAGTCATGTCACTCATGACAATGGGTGAAACGCCCGTAATAAAAACTCTAGCAATACCTCCTTTTGTCGCACCTGATTTTATAGCTTTAAAAGCTGTCTTTAATAAACCCTCACCATACAATAAAGCTTCATAATCTGTTTTTCGAGCCATCATTACATCATTGGCAAAATTATCGTATTCATCAATAAGTAAATAGAGTTTAAAAGGTGTTTGTGAAATCGCAGTCAATAAAGATTGAAACGAAGAAATTGAGTTACTGAGATTAATATCAATACTCAAAGGAAGTTGAGTTTGATACTTGATTGAAAATTCTTGTATGGAGTCATTAATATATTGGTGTATTTTTGCCTCCAATACATTAACATCCCCGCCAGCATTAATTAAAGAAAAATCCCATGACATCACAAAATATTGATTATGCGTCGGGGTTGGGTTTTTACCTATTGCCAGCTTCCCAAAAAGACTCTCAAATTCATCTGCTTTATTAATGTCATAATAGTTTTCTAACATTGACAATAATAGTGATTTTCCAAAACGACGCGGACGGATGAATAATAATTGTTTACCTGCGTCTTCAAGCACAGGAATTTTGTCACTTCTATCTTGAAAAAAATAACCTTCTTTTATAAGACTGTAAAAGTCTGCAATACCATAAGGGAATTTCATTATTTTTTCCTGTTGTTAAACTTTTGTATAACGTAGACAAATATAAATAAAAAATTGCATCCCAAAAATTAAATTCGCCATTAATAAATGAATGGGTTGCGCAGCGGCGGGCATTCCCAATCTATCTAAACTTACCCCAGCTAAAATCGCAATGACAATCAATCCCATCAACCAAAAAACAGAACGCTGTAATACAGACCCTTTAGCGACATTTTGATAAATTTTCCAACTCATCCATAAGTTTGTGAACAAAATAAAGGCAGAAAACGAACGGTGTACATAAAAAACCATTGGAAAACTATCGCGCCAATATTCACGGTCAATATATTTATGTTCATTAGCAATTAAATCCACCGCTTCCCTAACCTGCGTTCCCATAACCACCTGTAATAAAGTCATTCCCATTGCAACCATTAATACGGTTTTAATGACAGACGGAATACGCGCAGTATCTAATTGCGCAATAAAATCATGTTGCGAACGCGCAATCGCATAAATTAATAAGGCAACAATGAAGAGAGCAAGCAACATGTGTAGCGTTATCATAAACGGCTTTAAATTACTGGCGACCACCGCAGACCCTAACCAGCCCTGAAAGCAGGTAATCAGTAAGACTGAAAGTGATAAATAAAATACGCTCTTATCGCCTTTTAAATAAATCCGTGATGCCCAAACCGTGAAAATAATAAAAATACCAATCGTTACTCCGACTAAACGATTGCCGTATTCTGTCCATGTTTTAATGGGGTTAAATTGAGTATTTTTATAACCGCGTTCAGCGTAGATTTCTTGATAATTAGGAGGGAGTTGTGATTCGTGCGTAGGAGGAACCCATTGACCAAAGCAAGTCGGCCAATCAGGACAACCCATGCCTGCACCTGATGCGCGTACCAGTCCACCGACTAAAATAACGCAATAGACAGCGAAAATGGTCATAATGCCTAAACGGCGAAAACGTAAAGCAGCTTGTGTATCTATCATGAAAATCTATAATGCCTGTACCAATAAAGCGTCTATTTTAGGCTATTAACTTGATACAGAACAGATAAAACGAGCTTAAAATGGAGATGCGACTTTTAGTTGAGAAGAGTGTATTTTTTTATAGTTTGAGTAATATGACTCGTGCGCGACTAAAAGTCGCGTCTCCAACACTCTGAAATTTAAAGTAGATAGCTTTAATCTGTATATTGATTTTGTTTTTCTCTTACTTTCCAACCCCCTGCAATATGTTGCCATCTATTGTTAGGTAGTAGTTCCAGATAAACGGGTTCACAATGATACATGCTGAGTTTAGCAATATCATCAAACTCTAAAATGCCTAAATGATGTGCCGCATGACGAAATGCCGCGCCATGACCTACAAACACTTTTAACGTATCTTGTTTGCAAAAAAAACGCATCGCACTCATGCTTAAATTTAAATGCGTTGCAACACGTTTTCCTGCATCTAGTAAAGATTCAGCACCTTCAAAAGGTAGCGAAAAATAACTATTACTTTTCCAATCCTCTGGTAATTCTGGGTAACGTGGATCTTGTCTGAGAACATCCATAATTTGAGTATTCGTTAAATTAGCGCAACTTGCACCAACGCTCCTTTCCGCCAACACATCAAAACCACAATGCTTTAAATTTGGCAGTGTTAATTGCTGTTTAAGTAAGGCAGCCGTTTGATAGGCTCTTAATAAATTCGAGCTATCTATTTGTTCTGCCAATGTCCATTGCTGTTCTGCCAAGACATTAGTAATTTTAGTAGCCAGTTGTCGAGATTGCTGTTCACCGTTTTTATTTAAAGGAAAAGGCTGATAGGCACTGGGTGTATCTTTAAGTTGATGATAATCTCCATGACGAATTAAGGCGGCAACCAATCGACTCATGTTTTTCTCCAATGGTTATTTAATGCGATTAAAAGTTTATCTATCATTGTTTTTAATTCAGAGGGCAGTAATTCTGCCGCTTGTTCTGGCGTGTACCATTGTCTAAGTCGATCGGATTCTATCCATTTATCAGCAGAAATTATAGAAGTAACTGCCATCGGGTAAACCGCAATCGAACAAACACCCCCCCATTTTTCATGCGTATAACGTCCTAACGCTTCATCAGCAACAACCCCTTCAATACCTGCCTCTTCCCATGCTTCTTTTGCTGCTGAAGCTTGTGGTGTATAAGCAGGTTCGACAATACCTTTAGGCAAACCCCAGCGATTTTTACTGCTCGTTGAAATTAATAAGAATTTTAATTCATCTTCGACAATACAATAAGGAATCACACCTGATTGAGTATAGTAATACGCGGGGCGAGGTTTAAACTCTGCACCATTCAAGCCTATATAAGGAAAACCTTTATCTAAAGATGAGGCACG
>WTBX01000051.1 GCA_013138855.1 Methylococcaceae bacterium | reverse complement strand
GTCCTATGTCGCAACGCAAAGAAACCATGCCAATAGTGGCGCGTGAATCAGGCGCGGATGATTTATTATTACGTCCCTTATGCGCTCAAAATTTACCAATTACCAAGCCTGAGCGCGAAGGTTGGGTGAAACGAGAGTTATTGCATGACTTTAGCGGTCGTTCACGCAAACCACAAATGGCACTTGCCAATGAATTCAATTTTGATGACTATGCCCAACCTGCGGGCGGCTGTTGTTTCTTGACCGATGAATCTTACTCTAAAAAATTAGTAGATTTATGGGAAACACGCGGCGATAAACAATATGACTTAGATGATGTGATGTTGTTAAAAGTCGGCAGACATATACGCCCAAATCCACGTTTTAAAATCATTGTTGCGCGAGAAGATGGTGAAGCGCGATTTATGACAGGCTATAAAAAAGAATTCATCAACATGAATTGCAGTAGCCATAGAGGGCCTTTAGCCTTATTACAAGGCGAAGACATATCAGCCGAAGATTTAACCCTTGCTGCGCAAATTATCGCCCGTTATGGTCAAGGACGTGAAGCTGAAAAAGTTGAGGTTGAAGTACGTTTATTAGATGGTCAAACCAGACACCTAAGCGTAAAACCGTTATTAGCCGATGAAATCCCACAGGAGTGGTTTATATGAGTTTATATAATTTAGATGCAAAACGCTTACTGTGTCCTTTACCTGTGATTCGTACCCAAGACAAAATCAAAGAATTACAAGTTGGTGATGAGTTAGAAGTCACTTGCACCGATCCTGGTGTGATGCAGGATATTCCTACATGGTGTCGCATCAATGGACATCAGGTTTTAGAAACCAAAGAGCAAAACAACGAATATATTATCCGTTTACAAGTAGGTGAATAATGGCTGAGCAATATAACGCTGACGAAATTGCAACACACAAAACCCGCGTCACCTATGTGGCGATGTGGGTAAATGTTTTTTTAACACTGATAAAAATTGGTGTGGGCATTGTTGGACAATCAGCCGCGTTAATTGCCGATGGTATTCACTCACTCTCTGATTTAGCCAGTGATTTATTAGTCATTATTGCGATTAAATTGGGCGCGAGAGAAGCATATTATGAACATCCTTATGGACATAAACGCTTTGAAACCTTAGCAACCGTTATTCTAGGAATAGGCTTAATCGTCATTGCAGGCGGGATAGGCTGGGATGTGAGTGAAAGATTACTGCATCCTGAAACCTTGTTAACACCGAGTTATGAAGCCTTAGGTATCGCCTTTATCTCTATTCTTGCCAACGAATGGCTCTATCACTACACCAAGCGTGTTGGAAAACAAACGCGCTCTAAATTGCTCATGGCCAATGCGTGGCATCATCGTAGTGATGCTATTTCATCGGTTATCGTGTTATTTGGAATCGCCGCAGTCATGTTGGGTTATCCTTTTGCGGATGCGGTTGCCGCGATTATTGTCGCCTTAATGGTGGGTAAAATCGGTTTAAAACTGGTGTTTGAAAGTATCAAAGAGTTAGTCGATACTTCGTTATCAGAAGACTTGGTACAAGAAATTCGCCGCGAAATAAAAATCACGCATGGTGTGGTTAGTATTCATTTATTGCGTACACGACAAATGGGTGAAGATGCTTATATTGATGCGCATATCGTGGTGGATTCTCGTATCAGTGTATCGGAAGGTCACATGATCGGTGATAAAGTCAGAGAAAATTTAATCCAAAAATTTGATGATGTCGTTGATGTGCTAGTTCATATCGACCCTGAAGATGATGAGTTTAAAGACAAATCAAAAACGATATTGACACGCTCAAATCTATTGGAATTATTAGAGCAGGCTTTAGGCGAAGAACTTTATGAGCGCGTAGAGGCCGTAAATATTCATTATTTAAACGATAGTGTGGAAATGGAAGTAATTATTCCTAAACTCTTATTGCCTGAGAGCAAACAAGTAGATTATGTGAACGAACAATGTCACCTTCTCGTTAAAGAACATGAAAGCATCGAAAAAATTTATTTATTTTTAAAGGTATAACAATGGCAGTAGGTCAAACAAGCTTTCCTGAAATGACAACCGTTGCAGGTATTTCCTTAGGCACAACGAACGCAGGGATTAAACAAACCGAGCGTGATGATATTCTTATTTTAGAAATGGCAGCAGGCGGAACTGCTGCGGCTGTTTTTACTCAAAACGCCTTTTGTGCCGCGCCAGTTCATGTGGCTAAAGCGCATTTAATTCAGAATCCACGCTGGTTATTAATCAACTCAGGAAATGCCAATGCAGGCACAGGTCAGCAAGGCATGGATGATGCTTTAGCGAGTTGTTCGGACGTAGCACAATTGGTCAAAGGTGAGCCAACACAAGTCTTACCTTTTTCTACAGGGGTGATTGGTGAGCATTTGCCTATGGAAAAAATGACCTCTGCATTTCCTGCTGCACTTGCTAATTTAAAAGAAAGTAACTGGAAACAAGCCGCTCAAGCAATCATGACTACCGATACCTTTCCAAAAGGTGCATCGAAAATGATTGAGCTAGACGGTGAAAAAATCACCATTACAGGCATTTCCAAAGGCGCGGGCATGATTCAACCAAACATGGCAACCATGCTATGTTTTATGGCGACCGATGCAAAAATCTCGCAGGATTTATTGCAACAATGCTTAAGCCAAGCCGCAGAATTATCATTTAATCGCATTACCGTTGATGGCGATACTTCAACGAATGATGCTTGTGTGTTAATGGCGAGTGCTTGTTCAAAAGCGGCTGAAATTACGGCGGACAGTGAAAATTACGCTATTTTTTCCGCAGCAATTACAGAAGTCTGTAAACAGCTTGCCGAAGCGATTGTAAGAGATGGTGAAGGTGCGACTAAACTCATTCGTATTCACGTTGAACAAGCTTTAAGCGATGCAGAAGCGGTAATGGTCGGGAAAACAATTGCACATTCACCGTTAGTTAAAACTGCTTTTTTTGCCAGCGACCCAAACTGGGGACGTATTCTCGCCGCTGTGGGTCGTGCGGGTGTAGAAAATATGGATTTAAACAAAGTAGAACTTTATTTAGGTGATGTCTGCATTGTTGAAAAGGGTGGACGCGCTGCCAGTTATACCGAAGAGGCAGGTCAAGCCGTCATGGATAAAAATGAAATTATGGTGACGGTTAAATTAGGGCGAGGTGAAAAAGCTCAAGAGATTTTGACCTGTGATTTTTCTTATGACTATGTAAAAATTAATGCTGAGTATCGAACTTAAGGGACTCAGAAATTAATAATCTACCATGAAGCACATGAAGAAAACCTTCATGTGCTTCATGGTTTCAATATGACTCGTGCGCGACTAAAAGTCGCGACTCCGCCTGAGTAGTTACAATTGTTATGCTCAGGCACTTATAAATAGGCATTGATTCTTTCTTGAAGCTTAACCAAGTTAATAGGCTTGCCGATAAATTCACTATAGCCTGCTTTTAAAGCGGCTTCTTTGTCATGTGCCATCGCACTCGCACTGATGGCAAGTGTTGGAATTTTATTTAATTTTGGATGAGCATCAAACAGTTTTTTTCCTTCAAGACCATTAATTTTGGGTAGATTAATATCAATCAAAATAAGGTCTGGCAAATAGGCTTGAGCAATTTCAAAACCTGTTTTAATATCAGATGCTAAAAGAAATTTGTAATTAAGCTTTTTAAGCGTATATTCAACTAATTTCGCATTCGCAATATTGTCTTCAATATATAAAATAGTGGCTGCGACATTTTTATTTCTTTTTAAGCTTGGTTTTATCGGCTCTTCTAAGGTTTGTAATTTCTCTGTCGTTGTTTCTTTAAAAATAGGTAATGAAAACCAAAAACAACTGCCTTCATTCACACAGCTTTCAACACCAATTTCCCCCTTCATTAGTTCGACTAACTCTTTACATAGCGTTAAACCAACCCCTGTGCCTTCAATATCAGTCGTTTCCGCACCTAATCGTTCAAAGGGTTGAAAAGCCTTTTTCAATTGTTCAGTTGAAAGTCCTATACCTGTATCATTGACTTCAATTCTAAGGCTGTCATAACTTTCATCAGCAACGATAATATTGAAACGTACCGAGCCATCTTTTTTATTATATTTAATCGCATTAGTGATTAAATTAAGTAGTATCTGCTTGATGAGCTTGCCGTCAGCATAAACATAAGGACTTTCTTTCAGCTCATTAATTAAAGTAATCCCATAAGAGGCTGCAATAGGTTGAGCGAGTTTATGAGTATCTGCGGCAATTTGGGTTAAATCTATTTTTTCAAGGTTTAAATTATATTTTCCTGCTTCAATCCGCGAGATTTCTAAAATTTCATTAATTAAATCTAAAAGATGCTCGCCTGCTTTGTAAATTTCACCGAGGCTATCGGCTTGCTCTTCACCTAATGGTTCATCGTCATCAAGCTGCATTAATTGAGAGAAACCCAGAATTGCGTTTAAAGGCGTTCTAAGTTCATGACTCATGCGCGACAAAAACAAAGATTTAGCCTGACTTGCTTCATAGAGTTTTTTAATCACTTTCTCGCGTTCAGTCATATCTTCGACAAAAGCGACAAAAACTTCACGGTTGTTATAGTTCATTTTTTGCAGCAATACCTCAACAGGATAAGCAGTGCCATCTTTACGATAATGCTTTGATTGAAAATTAATTTTTTTCTGTTTATTTTCAAGTAATGGGCGAATGATTTCTGAAAACTGACGTTGATTCAGCTCGCTTTTAATAATCAAAGGTGACATTTCTTTTAATTCGGCAAGACTATAGCCTAGATTTTCTTTTGCTAGTTCATTCACTTCGACAAACTTTAAGGTCACCACATCAAAAATATAAATTTCAATATTCGCTTTATTTAAAATGCGCCCTAAACTGGTTTCTTTGGCTTCTGAGGCTTTTCGAGAGCTAATATCCTGAATAATTCCATGTAAAAAAACAGGCTTATCATCTTTATGTTCGATTTCTCCTTTTGCCTGTACCCATTTAAAAGAGCCATCTTCACAAACTACACGATACTCTTCATCAAAATAATTTTGATTTTCCCCTTTTAAATAGCTGCTTATAGCCGTAAATAAAGCCTGCTTATCTTCATAATAAACATTTCCAATCAAGTCTTTATAACTTGAAAGCTCGCTCTGTTCATTTAAACCATAAATGTTTTTAAAGTTATTAGAATATTCAAGGTTCTTGGTTACTAAATCAAGATGCCAATAACCAATTCCTGCATATTCCTGACTATGTTGTAAATCTTGTTTGATTTTTTTAAGTTGCTTATATTGTTTTGCCTCTAAAGAAACATCTCGCAAAGACCCTAAAAATAAGCGTTTATTATTTTCCTGAACTTCAGTGAGTACAATTTCTAATGGAATGATTGTTTTATTTTTATGTAATCCTTCAACTTGGCGTATACCGTTACCGACGACCGATTGACCACTATGACAATAACGCTGGACATAGGTATCGTGAAAGCGGTCGTGGGGTTCTGGCATTAATATGGAAATGCTTTTGCCGAAAATTTCGCTTTTTTTATAGCCGAACATTTTTTCAGCCGCAGGATTAATCACACAAATCATTCCTGCCTCATCAATGCCAATAATGCCTTCTAAGAGATGATTAAAAATCGCATGATAAATATCATTACAAACTACTTTTTGCATTGCCGAACCTCTCTATAGTCGATACTAGATAACGATAAGCTCTCTAGCAATTTTAGTTTATGAACCATGAAGAGCATGAAGAATCAGGGTTTAAAACCTTCATGCTCTTCATGGTTAACGATAAATTTTATATTTTGTAATTTAGGGTGAGAACCTGTCAGGTTTAATAGAAGGATATGAGTAATACTCAGGATATACGGAACCGCGACTTTTAGTCGCGCACGAGACCTAAAAACGTAAGTGTTCAGTCCCCCTCTTAAAAAAAGAGGGGTTAGGGGAGATTTTATTAAATAAATCCCCCCTCAATCCCCCTTTTCCAAAGGGGGAGGTGAATACTTACCTAAAAACACCTTCAAATTAAAATTCATCCATGAAACTTCGTGCGCGACTAAAAGTCGCGGCTCCACCGTGAGTAGTCACGGATATTATTTAATTTCAGTTCCTAAGCATTTATTTGCATACTGATAAAAATCACAAGCACTTAGTGCATTAGAAAAATAGCTCCCTTGATAATACTCACAGCCTAACTGGTTTAAAACTTGAAATTGTTGCTCATTTTCAATACCCACCGCAGTCGTTTTCAATTCTAAACTTTTAGCCATACTAATAATGGCCGCAGCGAGTTTATTATTTTTCTCATTCTTTAAATCCGATAATAGTGACGGCACAATTTTTAAGTCGTCCAAGTCTGCTTCTTGTAAGGCTTTTAAAGAAGAATGCCCTGTTCCAAAGTCATTAAGCGAAAAGGAAACCCCAATATTTTTTAATTTATGAATTTTACAGGTAATATTGTCCGTTTCAGCCACTAATAATTGCTCAGGAATCTCTAACGTTAATAAGGAAGGAGCTAGTTGATACTGTTCTATTTTTGAAAATAAAAATTCAACAAAATTATCATGCTTAAAATATTTAGGGCTAATGTTCAGTGATAATTTTGGTGGCGTAAAACCTTGAGCAGTCCATTGTTTCAATTGTGACAAAGCCACATCAATACTCCAGTTACCTAAGTGAATAATTAATTCTGAGTATTCAGCAACATTGATAAAGTCAGCAGGATTAATAAAACCTTTTTCAGGGTGCGGCCAGCGAATAAGAGCTTCTACGCCCGTAAGCAGCCCTTTATTATCAAACTGAGGTTGATAATAAAGTCTCAACTGATTTTTTTCTAATGCTTGCCATAATTCATGTTCAAGCGAAAGTCGCTCCATGATTAAAGTTTGCATCTGGGGATTAAAAAACTGAACTTGGTTTTGGCCATTATCTTTGGCATGATTCATTGCCGTATCAGCTTGTTTTAATAACGCTTCAAGGTTTTTGTCCTGATTGGGAAATAAGGTTATCCCTATGCTGACAGAAATATGCAGTGTCTGTTCTTCTATAGAATAAACATTTGCTAACTCAAGTCTTATTTTTTCAGCAAGGCAACTAGCCGCTTCCGCTGATTTTTGTTTTTCTTTACCAAGATTCGGCAAAATAATAATAAATTCATCACCGTTTAAACGCGCAAGCGTATTGGTGCTTTTTAGTCGCTTTTTTAAACGCTCGGCAACCCGTTCCAATAATAAATCACCTTTAGAATAGTCTAAGCGGTCATTGATTTTTTTAAAGTTATCAAGATTAAGGTAAAGTAAAGCTCCAAAACTCTGCTGGAGGTTAGCGGATTTTAACTCATATTCGAGTCTATTTTCAAACAGTCGTTTATTTGCAAGCCCTGTCAAAGGGTCATAAAACGCCAGCTTATTAATTTCTTCTTCTTGCAGCTTCAGTTGGCTAATGTCATTGAACACCCCTGCATAATGCGTAACCTCTCCCTCACGATCTTTTATGACAGTAATCGTCAATAATTGTGGGTAAACTTGGTTATTCTTGCGTTTATTCCAAATTTCGCCTTGCCAGCGTCCTTCATCAATAACGTGCTGCCACATTGTTTGATAAAAATCTTTGTCATGACGACCTGAACTTAAAACCGCAGGTGTCTTCCCGAGCACTTCACTTTCATGATAACCGCAAATGTCGGTAAAGCCTTTGTTACAAGAAATTATTATCGCCTTTTTATCGGTAATAATAATACCTTCGGAAGCATTTTTGACCGCTTTATGCGTGAATTGCAATTGACTTACTGGTGCATCAAAATAAGTTTCTTGATCTTCAATAATATGCTGACGGTCTTTTAGTTTGCTTTGATTAATACCTGCCAACACATCTGTTAAATTCACGATACCTATCAGTTCATCATTCATACCATTAACACCGATATGACGACATTTATGTTGCAACATAAAGGTAATTACTCGGTATATGCTTTCTTGTTCGTTTAAGGTCAGCATAGGCTTAGAAGCATACGCCCCAGTTTCAGCATGGTTTTGCCCTGCACCTATTGCCTTAACTATATCGCGTTCAGTAATAATGCCAATTTCACCATCGTTAAATTCCACAGCCAAGGCATCGGTCATACTCAACAGCATTAATTTACTTGCCTCAGCTAAAGGAATATATTCGTTAACGGTAGGGATATAAGGCTTAACAATACTGCCTATATTTTTAGGCATGAGAAAAAATTCAAGACTGTATTGAAACACTAAGTCTGATTGCGAAATGATCCCACGTTTATTACCACGTTCATCCAAGACTAGATAATGTCGAACACAATCATGCTTAAACTGTTCTGCTACCTGACTAATGGTGTGATTACTGGAAATATGTTTTACAGGGGAAGTCATTACATTGGCAATTAACACTGTAGATTCTAGTGCTTTCGCTGAATGCTCTAGTGCATCACGTTCTGTCCAAATACCTAACACTTCTTCCTTATCCATCACTAGAATAGAGCTTGTCGTCATTTCTGACATCAACTTCGCGACATCTTGTAAATTATCGTTAGGTTTGCAAGTGAAAAAATTAGGTTTTACAACTTCGCTAATAGGCGTGTTGTTTACATCTACTGTATTCATTTAAATATTCCACTGTATTTTAATTATTTACAAAACAAGGTTCTAACTTAAAATGAGTCATTAGCCCTCAAAGTAGCTTGTAAAGCTTCATTCTAGGAGTAAATCTTAATAGCTTGGATAAAAACCATTTCACTCTATCAATTCAAATCAGTTGCTTATTAGGTTTCTTATAGCACATTTAATTTAAAAAGCATAAAGATAACATTTCGTTTAGTGTAATCCGTCACAACAGAATTGAAAATGTGACATATTGTCGCGCTTGGGAGCTGATGATATTCGTAGTTTTTTTAAGTTTCATGTGCGACTAAAGTCACGACCTAGAATCTTAACGCACTACAGATGTATTCATGGGCATGATTATTTGGAACCGCGATCTTTAGTCGTGAAAAATCAGCAATGAGAAGAGTTTTTTTATTTAATGACAAATAGTCGGAGAGTCGTCTTCCAGACGACTTCTCAAACGATGGAATATTCATAAAACATTTAGAGCTTTAGGAGTTGTCTGGAAGACAACTCTCCAAAATTTTCGTATTTTAATGAGTAATGCGTATCAACCAACTTCGCGCAAATAAAACCCCATAATGGCACTAGCTCGGTCATTATTACTACGCATTCGTTGAACTAAGCCTTCAAAAAGGTGACGTAGAATAAAATAACCTTTTTCTGGATTTTCATCCATAAAATTTAGCAATGTCGAGCCGTCTATCATAACAAGTTCGCATTCGTTGGCAGCAACAACGGTAGCACTGCGCAAGTCTTCACTAAAAATTGCCATTTCACCAAAAAAATCACCATGTTGCAGTTGGGCAATTCTTTGTTGTGATTCTTGTTCATCAGTCACTTTGGTAGACGATAAAATATCGACAGAGCCACTGTAAATTAAAAACATTTCAGAACCTGGTGAGCCTTCTTCAACAATTACATCTCCTTCCTGATACTTTTTCATAACCCATTGGACACCTTTTTTAACTTCGGGATCTTCGAGTAATTTTATTAAAGGCACGATTATTTGCTCCTAAATTAAATGTGGTAAATTTTAACCTTTAGCGAATCTTAACTATACAAAAGTAAAGCTTTAGCGTTAATGTTAGGCTTTTCAGTTAAATCTATAAAAAATTCTTACTTAAACACTATAATTTTTAAGGTAGTATTATAGTGTGTAATTTAAAACCAAGTTAGCATAAAGGCTCTATTATGTCAGAAAAATACAGTTATTCATTTAGTGACGGTGATGGTAAAAATAAAGCTCTCTTAGGTGGAAAAGGAGCAAATCTTTGTGAAATGACTCAAATTGGTCTCAATGTGCCATCAGGGTTTGTCATTACCACCCAAACGTGTTTGGCTTATCTGAAAAATCAGCAATTACCCGAGGACCTGATGTTAGAAGTAAAACAGCAGGTTACAGGGATTGAAAAGCAAAGTGGCAAATTATTTGGTGATGACTCTAATCCATTATTAGTTTCGGTACGTTCTGGTTCAGCAATTTCTATGCCAGGAATGATGGATACAATTTTAAACTTGGGTTTAAATCAAAAAACACTGGCAGGTTTGATTGAACAAACGGGAGATGCGCGTTTTGCTTATGATGCTTATCGTCGCTTTATTCAATTATTCGGTAAAGTGGTTTTAGGGATAGCTGACGAAAAATTTGACGCGCCTTTTGATGAAGTTAAACGTCAAGCAGGAATTAAGGCAGATATTGCTTTAGATGCTGAACAGCTTAAACATATTAGTGAATTATTTTTGCAAGTGGTCGAAGACGAAACAGGGAAAGTCTTTCCAGAAGATGTTTATGTGCAGTTGGAATTAGCCATTAAAGCGGTGTTTGGTTCATGGTCGGGAAAACGCGCAGTAGATTATCGCCGTGAATTTAAGATTACTCCGCAAATGGCAAGTGGTACTGCCGTCAATATCGTTACGATGGTTTTCGGTAATATGGGGTCGGATTGTGCGACTGGGGTGGGATTTACGCGTAACCCTGCCACAGGCGAAAATGAAATGTATGGCGAGTATCTCGTTAATGCACAAGGTGAAGATGTGGTTGCAGGTATTAGAACCCCTAAACCTGTTGCCGAACTTGAGCAAGAAATGCCAGATTTATATCGTCAGTTAGTTGAATTGCGCAATAAGTTGGAAACGCATTATAAGGAAGTTCAGGATTATGAATATACGATTGAACGGGGTGTTTTATATTGCTTGCAAACCCGTAACGGTAAAATGAATGCGGCGGCAATGGTCAGAACCTCGGTGGAAATGGTCGGCGAAAGCTTGATTAATAAAGAACAAGCTTTATTACGCATCGCGCCTGATTTATTAGAACAACTCTTACATCCTCAATTAACCCCTAATCATAATACCCCTGCTATTGCTAAAGGTTTACCCGCTTCACCCGGTGCGGCTTGTGGAGCTTGTGTCTTTGATGCTGACAGTGCAGAGCGTTTAGGTCAAAGTGGGAAAAAAATCATCTTATTACGTGAGGAAACTAAGCCCGAAGATATACATGGTTTTTTTGCAGCGCAAGGTATTGTTACCAGTCGTGGCGGCAAAACTTCTCACGCAGCAGTCGTTGCTAGAGGCATGGGTAAAGCGTGTATTGCAGGGGCTGAAATGCTCAAAATAGATTGTCAGGCGCGTCTGGCAACCATTGGTGATTTACATATTTGCGAAGGCGATGTAATTACCATTGATGGAACCAGTGGTGAGATTTATTTAGGTGAAATATCGACGGTTGCGCCTTCATTCTCACCGCAATTAAAAACCTTATTAGCGTGGGCTGATGATATTGCCGAAGTGGGGGTGCAAGCGAATGTTGACACGCCAGAAAATGCGCGAGTTGCGGCTAACTATGGGGCGGTAGGTATTGGTTTATGTCGTACCGAACGTATGTTTAATGCCAGCGATAGATTGCCTTTAGTAGTTGATATGATTGTTGCTGATAACCCAAAAGAACGGAAGGAAGGATTAGATAAATTATTACCGATTCAGCGTGAGGATTTTAAACAACTATTTGAAGCGATGTATCCGCATCCTGTTACCGTGCGTTTATTAGACCCTCCGATGCACGAGTTTTTACCCAGTGCAGGGCAATTAGAAAATGAAATTGCAGCCTTAAAAAATTATTTAGATATTATTAAAGGTCAACGAGTCACGTTAGAAACGCTGAATAATACTCAGCAATTACCGCCACCCTTTAGTCAGTTAAACGAAGAAGCGGTAAATAATGCGATTAGCCAAAAACAATTGATGCTTAAAAAAGTCAATGCCTTGTTTGAAGTTAATCCTATGCTCGGACATCGAGGCGTGCGTTTAGGCATTAGCTATCCTGAAATTTATAGAATGCAGATTCATGCGATTTTAGAAGCGGCTGCATTATCTATTAAACAAGGTTTAGGCGTAAAACCTAAAATCATGGTGCCGCAAGTAATTACTGCGGAAGAATTGAAAAAAATTAATATTATTGTGAAGGAAGTGCAGCAGCAAATTGAAGATGAATATCAATTGAAGTTAGATTTTGATTTTGGAACGATGATAGAAACGGTACGCGCTTGCATTCGCGGTGAGCGTTTGGCTGAAACTGCCGATTTTTTCTCGTTTGGAACCAATGATTTAACCCAAGCCACCTTTTCTTTTTCCAGAGAAGATGCCGAAAATAAATTTTTACCTTTATATAATCAATCAGGTGTCTTACAAGATAATCCTTTTGAAGTATTAGATACTAAAGGCGTAGGACAGTTAATGAAAATGACCGTTGATTTAGGACGTAAAAATCGTCCTGACTTGCAAATTGGTATTTGTGGTGAACAAGGCGGGCATCCTGAATCTATTCGTTTTTGTCATCATATAAAACTTAATTATGTTTCTTGTTCTGCACCACGTATTCCGATTGCAAGACTAGCGGCAGCCCATGCGAAATTGCTAGAAGCAAGTTATGTAGAATACGCCTGAGTATTCTATATTTTTACCATGAAGCGCATGAAGAACATGAAGTATAAGAGATTGAAATCTTCATGTTCTTCATGCGCTTCATGGTTTATAAGCTCTCTTAAGTTACTAGTCTTTTCGCAGACATTTACGAGCTATAGGTTTTAAATTACGGAGTGAAAAAGCGTATTTTTTCACTCCTAAAAACTAACCTTTTCCAGGTAACATTCCTACCGTCCCTGGCTTAATACGCTTACATTGCACAACAATATCTTCTCGATAACACTGAAATGTACCACTATCGCCCGCACATTCATTGCAAATGATTTTTCCTGTCTCTTTAACCGCTTCAACATGCCAGCCATAGCCCTGAGTTTGGCAGAATTTTTTGGTATAAATATTAATTTTAAATTGTTTTGCCGCTTTAGTTTCTGCGGCTTCTTTGGTGTCACATTTTTGTGTAGGCAAAGTATTTGCCATTAAATCACGGTACATATATTCGGTGGCGTGTGCCGATGCGGAAAATAAAGACACTGCCATAACAGCCCCTAAACCGATTAAATTAAGTCTCATTTAGTCTCTCCTCAGTTACTTGATTTTTGAACAAACGTGATTGTTATTGTTATAGTTGATAATCTTCTTTTGAGATAACACGAATATTCATTTGTGATGATTCTTCTTTTAATTGTTCTTTAATCGGGGCAAATTTCTCGTTTTCGGACATTTTTATGGCACCAATAACAGCAATAATAACCATTGCTAGACCTGCGACATAAAAAGCAAAATAGTCTTTTTCTGCGGTTTCTTCAGTCATTTCTATACCTCTTTTTGTTAAATTGTGTGATGAAAAAGGTCGCTGTTTAAAATTATGCTGATGTTGTAATGGATTACTTCTCATTGTCCTAGCGTGATTTGAGTATGTAAGGGAAATCATCCACTTTGATTATTTAAATAGCGAATCGCTACTATATAAGAGAAATTGAAATACTTCAATAACTATCGAATCACTACTATATTATTTTTTAAGACAGATTCTCTATTTTTAGACGCTGATTTGTCAGCATAAGATGACAAAATTATTAGATGATTATCGAATAACTGAATACAATGCTAATTATATAGGTTTAAAAAATTTAAGATTTCACTTTGAATCAAGAGTAAATTATTGAAATTTTGAAAACTCAGCTACTCATAATGACTATTTTTAACTACTTTGAAATTTATGTTCAAAAAAGCACTCGCTAAAATAAGGCGGCCTTTCAGCGAAGAAGAAAATAATTCTACTGCTAGAAATTTATTTCTTCCGATAGCCATTAAATTGGCCGTAATTTATTCATTCATCCTAATTTTAGGCATGGTGATGTTGAGTGCTTTTATTGAATCTAAACAAACCGAGATATTGGAAAAACAGGCTTTACGCTTAGGTGAAATTTTAGTTTTTCAAGCAGTCTATTCATTAAAAACACCTTTGTTAGCCAATAGCCCTACAGGGATACAAACGGTTATTGATAAACTCAAAGAAGAAGAATCTATCGTTGGTGTCACTATCTACAATAAAGATCAGGTTGTGATTAAATCCAATGGCTTTATAGAGCAACCTATTAGCTTTCCAACAGAAGAGCAAGCGTATAGCCTGCATATAGATGTACTTGAAAATACGTTAATTAATATTAATAAGGTAATTACTTATACGGTCGCAGTTAAATATGATGTGTTATTAATTGGTTATTTGTCGGTATCCTTTGAAGAAACAGCACTAGGTGAGTCCAGAAAAGAAATTTTACACGTTCTCATTTTGCTTATGTTTTCAGGTTTACTGCTGTGCATTATTGCCGCTTTTTTTCTGAGTAAACACGTCACTAAGCCTTTGTATGATTTAATGCATGCTAGCTCGGTAATCAGTAATCAACAAGGGCTGGGCAATGATGACAATCCTCATAACTTTAAGCGTAAAACTGAGCTTGAACGATTAATGGAATCATTGAATAAAATGAATACAGGCTTGTTGCAAAAAGATAGGGTTGAGGCGGTTTTCTCGCGTTATGTTTCTGCCCAAGTCGCTAAAGAGGTATTGAAAGACTTAGATTCTCTGGAAGAAGTTGAGATGGGCGGCGAGCATATCATGGCAAGCGTATTTTTTGCTGATATTGTAGGTTTTACCAGCTTATCGGAAAGCATGGAGCCGAAAGATATTAGTAATTTATTAAATGTTTATTTTTCTAAAATAACCGAAGTGGTGAGTTTTTGTACAGGGCATGTGGATAAATTTATCGGTGACTGTGCGATGGTTGTTTTTGGTGTTCCGATGAAAAATGAGCAACATGCTTTTGATTGTGCTGCGTGTTCGTGGATGATTATGCAATTATTACACGAACTTAATAGAAGACGCGAAGCTAAAGGCTTATTAACGGTTGAATTTCGTATCGGCACAAATAGTGGCATGATGTTAGCGGGGAATATGGGGTCTAGTGAGCGTATGGAATATACGGTCGTGGGTGACTCAGTTAATTTGGCATCAAGGTTATGCGGCACAGGTGAACCCGGTGAAATCATTATGACTGAGGATGTATTTGTGGAACAAAGTCTTGAGGGATTTATTTTAACTGAAGATAAGGATTTTATTCGATTACGTGGTAAAAAATTACCTGTTAAAACCTTGGTTATCACGGATATTCTCACGCCATTTAAACAAAAAATGCTGGATGAAATACCATTAATTATTGAACGTGGGGAAAATAATACGGAGTAAAAAAGATGTTTTTTTATTCTCCTTTTTTTGGGTCATTAAAACTTAAATACCTTGTATATTTTCTATTTATCGCATTACTGCAAGCTTGTGCTACCCCTGCGCAACATTTTTCAAAAACGGCTTTAGAGTATGGCTTTAGTGAAGGCACTTTAGCAGGTTTAACTTTTCAGCATAAAATCTATAGCAATAAAAGAACCTCTCAAACACAAAATTCAGTCTTACATGTTTATTTAGATGGTGATGGCTCACCGTGGAAAAACGCTTATCGACTTTCAGAAGACCCGACCTCCCGAAACCCTTTAATTTTAGCGTTAATGGCACAGGATAATTCACCTGCCATTATGCTAGGTAGACCTTGTTATCATGGTTTTAGTCTAAGTACTACGTGCCACCCTCAATTGTGGACTTCAGCGCGTTATTCTAAACAAGTTGTAGATAGTATGGCTACCGTATTAAATGAGTGGCTATTATTACATTCATTTAAACAAATCGTTTTAATAGGCTACAGTGGTGGTGGGACATTGGCGGTTTTAATGGCAAATAAGATTGCTGCTGTCACAAGGGTGGTTACTTTGGCAGCGAACTTAGATGTGGCAGCTTGGAGTCATCATCATGGTTATTCAATGTTGAAAGATTCTTTAAATCCCATCAAGAAAGCTCCTTTAAACTCAAAAATAAAACAATTACATCTTTCAGGCGGCAAGGATGAAAATGTCCCAGCTTTTGTGACTAAAGCCTATGCTGATAAACAGAAAAATACGCTGTTTCGTGTTTATGATGAATTTGACCATCAATGCTGTTGGGAGCAAGTTTGGGCAAATATTTTAAGTGAAATTAATATAGGCTCTTCAGAATTCCCGTGAAAAGCAGAAGAAGGACTGGCAGTCCTTCCGTAGAATATGAAAATCAATAAAGGACTGCCAGGTAAGTATTCACCTCCCCCTTTGGAAAAGGGGGATTTATTTAATAAAATCTCCCCTAGCCCCTCTTTTTTTAAGAGGGGGACTGAACACTTACAAATAAATACCTCGAACAAATAACTATTTTCGTGATTTTCATAAACCGCAATATGACTATTCAATCAAGCCCGCGAACTAAACTTACCCGTTAAGGTATTCACTTTAACCAACTCACCCGACTCAATATACTCAGGCACTTGAATTTCAATCCCCGTTGATAACATCGCCGTTTTAGTACGCCCTGCCGCCGTTTGCCCCTTAATACTAGGATCAGTCTGCGTAATCACCAAATCCACCGCTGCTGGTAATTCAATGGCAATCAAATTATCATCCACCAACAAACCCACCAACGAATCCAAACCCTCAGTTAAAAAACCAAGCTGCTCCTCTAAATCATCAACATCCAACGCATATTGACTATAATCCTCAGTATTCATAAAAACATACTGCGAACCATCAATATAAGAAAACTGAATCCGAATCCGCGCACAATCAATCTCTTTAAGCACATCGTCACTCTTAAATGATTCATCCAATTTCTGCCGCGTCTTCAAATTATTAAAACGAATTTTATATAAGGTGGAAGCTCCTCGCGCCGAAGGACTTTTTGCCTCTATCTGCTTCACAATGTAAGGAATATCATTAATCTCAACAACCATTCCTTTTTTCAATTCACTAGCTTTATACATATTGCCATTTTGATGAGTTATTAAAGTTGCTATTTTAGCAGCTAGACAATAATAAAAAGAAAATTAAATCATAAGCGCAACGACTCAGAATATACGGAAACGCGACTTTTAGTCGCGCACGAGACCTAAAAATATCGCCAAAATCTATAAATTAGACAGGTTAACTGATGTTACCAAAAGACGTGAAAAATAATTCAAACAACTTTTATTTTTACCATGAAGCTCATGAAGATAAAATCTTTAAATCTTCATTTTCTTCATAGCCTTCATGGTTCATATGTTTTACTAAGTTAGCTGATATAGTTTCTGAAATTGTTAAAATCGCATTCCTTAATTTCCCTGTATTTCACGGACAATTGATTTTGCCTAACATCAGCTCCTTAACTCAAATGGGTTTATAACAATATTTTGCGACACAATACGATGCCCTACAGTATAATTCATAGAATTTATCATAGGACACCCTCCATGAAACTCATAATACGAAACCTATCTCGCACCACGACTGAAACGGCTCTCCAAGAAATTTTTGAAGGCTACGGTACCGTGCAATCTTGTACTTTAGTCATCGACAAAGACACCAAACAATCCAAAGGTTTTGGGTTTATCGAAATGCCTAAAGTTGGTGAAGCTAAAGCGGCAATGAAAAGTCTTAACAGCAAAGAAATAGACGGCAGCAAAATTCGCGTTAAAAAGGCTGATACTCCTGCTAGTCAAAATACCCCATCTAAAACCGATGAGTGATAACCGCACTCAAGATCCGTTACATGGAGTAACGCTAAAAACTATCGTTACCGAACTGATGGAGCAATATGGTTGGGAAGAACTCGGTAAACTTATCAATATTAATTGCTTTACCAGCAACCCTAGCATCAATTCCAGCCTTAAGTTTTTACGAAAAACACCGTGGGCGCGACAAAAAGTTGAAGAGCTTTATTTGCGTATGCAATGGACTAATACAATTAATGCTCCAACTAACAATAATCCCCCTCAATCTTAAAGCGTTGTAAAATAGCCGCTGTTTAAATTAGGAAAAACCATGACCAATAACGATATTTTGCGCCGCATTCGCTATGCTTTCGATTTTAATGATTCAAAAATGATGGCTATTTTTGCGTTAGCTGATGTTGAAGTCAGCAGAGAAGAAATCAGCGACTGGCTTAAAAAAGATGATGACCCTGCTTATAAAGCCTGTAGAGATCCGCAAATGGCGAGTTTTCTGAATGGTTTGATTAATGATAAGCGCGGTAAACGAGAAGGTGCGCAGCCTGAGTTAGAACAAAAATTAAGCAATAATATTATTTTTAAAAAATTAAAAATCGCTTTAAATTTGAAAGATGATGATATTTTAGAATTACTGGCTTTGGCGGATTTTGATTTAGGTAAGCATGAGTTGAGTGCTTTTTTCCGCAAAGCGAGTCATAAAAATTATCGTGAATGTAAAGATCAAGTTTTGCGTAATTTTTTACAAGGAGTGCAGTTAAAACATCGTGACGAGAACAATTAATTAAATAGGAGTCCAATAGCTTTAGCTGTTGGCGAGTCTCGGAAATAGCTAAAACTATTTCACTCCGAGTAATTCTTTTGTCTCGTGCGCGACTAAAAGTCGCGCCTCCAGATTACGGAAATTAAATGGAAACCTTGTTACAGCTTACACAAGGAAGTTTTGAATTACAGCGTTTACCTTACCGCCCTAAAGAGCTGTTACGCGCTTGGGATGCGGCGGATGAATATTTACTCAACACCTTAGCAAAAGAAATAAAACCCTCCGCTAATGCTAAAATTTTAATTTTTAATGATAATTTCGGGGCTTTAGCGGTGGCTTTGCATGAGTTTAAACCTTATGCGGTATCTGATTCTTATTTATCTCAAGCCTCAACACGTTTAAATCTTGCTGCCAATCAGTTAGCCGAAAATGAGGTAACTTTGCTTAATAGCTTGCAAACGCTCAGCGGTCATTTTGACTATGTATTAATTAAAGCCCCTAAAACCCTCGCCTTTCTGGAAGATTTTTTAATTCGTCTGCAACCCTTTATTTCAAACGAAACTCAAATTATCGTTGCGGGAATGGTCAAGGGTTTACCGTCCTCAGTATGGAAATTACTGGAAAAATTGATCGGTGAAACTACCACTTCTTTGGCGAAGAAAAAAGCGCGTTTGATTTTCGCAAAACCCAATCCTCAAAGAGAAATACCCGCCCTGCCCTACCCTGTTTATTATCAGTTAGAGAATACCAATTACACGGTTTGTAATCATGCCAATGTTTTTTCACGCGATAGTTTAGATATAGGTACACGGTTTTTATTAGCAAATTTACCTTATCAACCTCAAGCAAAAAATATTGTTGATTTAGGCTGCGGCAATGGAATCGTCGGTTTAATGTTGGCGGAAAAACATCCACAGGCAATGCTACATTTTGTGGATGAGTCCTTTATGGCGGTGGATTCTGCTAAACAAACATTCAATCAAGCATTTAATCATCAACGTGAAGCGCAGTTTTATATCACCGATGCTTTAAGCAAGTTTGCCGCTGATTCTATGGATTTAATCATTTGTAATCCACCTTTTCATCAACAAAATACCGTGGGCGACCATATCGCGCTAACGATGTTTACGCAGGCACGAAAAGTATTAAAAAAAGGTGGGCAATTTTGGGTTATTGGTAATCGGCATTTAGGCTATCATAGCCGCCTAAAAAAATACTTCTCTGAAAGTCATACGGTCGCAGCTAATAAAAAGTTTGTGATTATTAGCGCGATAAAATAATCTCAATGCTGAGATAACATCTTCTCTCTATTATTAAAAACACTATGTTAAAAAAATGGCAGTTATTTATTTATATCTGTGGACTTTTCTTTAGTTGGCAAACATCTATTGCCGCTGATATTGAAGAAGGAATTAATGCAGTAAAAAATAATGATTTTAAGCAGGCGTTTGTAATTTTCAAAAAACTTGCTGAACGAGACAATGCACGCGCTCAGCGTAATTTAGGCAATCTATATATTAAAGCGTTGGGTGTACCCCAAGATTATGAACAAGCACGATACTGGTATCAAAAAGCGATAGATAGCGATATTAAAGACCAAGTTTCTACACACAATTTAGCCGTTATTTATGAACAGGGTTTGGGTGTAGAACAAAATCATCCACAGGCGGCAAAACTTTATCAACAAGCCGCAGAGGCGGGTTATCCTGAGTCCCAATATAATTTGGGGTTATTATATACAGGGCATCATAACCATCAAATAGACTTAAAAAAAGCCTTTCATTGGTATCAAAAATCGGCGGCACAAGGTTTGTCTCAAGCACAAACGGCTGTGGCAGATATGTATATGAATGGTAAAGTTGTACCACAAAATCATAAGTTGGCTTTTGAATGGAATTTAAAAGCAGCTCTTCAAGGTGATAGCAGAGGGCAGTTTCATACGGGCTTAATGTTTTCAGAAGGAATGGGAGTTATTCAAGACAAACATCAAGCGGCAAACTGGTATAAAAAAGCGAGCGAACAAGGTTATATTAAAGCAACGCATAATTTAGCCGCTTTATATGAAGCAGGGATTGGAGTAGCGCAGGATTTAAAGCAAGCTATCGTGCTATATCAAAAAGCCGTTGCCGATGGCTTTGCTGAATCTCAATATAATTTAGGATTACTGTATCATGCTGGACGAGGTGTTCAACAAGATAAAGCCAAAGCTCTCGCGCTTTTTAAACAGGCAGCAGCTCAAGGGATGACAGACGCTCAAAATAATGTTCTCGCCATCGAAAACACTGAGCAAGCCCTAAAATGATAGTTAAAACATTAATGGTTCAAGGCACAACTTCCGATGCGGGAAAAAGTGCATTAGTCACCGCGTTATGTCGTTATTTTTATCGGAAAGGCGTTAAAGTCGCACCGTTTAAGCCACAAAACATGGCATTAAACAGTGCTGTCACCGCAGAAGGGGGGGAAATAGGGCGAGCGCAAGCGGTACAAGCAGCAGCGGCATGTCTAGCTCCCCATGTCGATATGAACCCTATCTTATTGAAACCCAATTCCGATAAAACCGCGCAAGTCATTATTCATGGTAAAGCCTTAAATAATCAAAACGCTAAAGCCTACCATGCCTATAAAAAAACCGCGATGGCAGCGGTACTGGAAT
>WTBX01000184.1 GCA_013138855.1 Methylococcaceae bacterium | reverse complement strand
AAAGAGTTTAACAGGCGATAATGTTAATGAATTGTTAGATGATGCGTTCGCTGCACCGATTGGTGAAAATAAATAATTACTGTAATTACTCAGGCGGAGCCGCGACTTTTAGTCGCGCACGAAGTTTTATACATGAACTTTAAAGCGAGCTTAATTTTAATTTGTCTAATTTATAGATTTTGAAGGTGTTTTTAGGTCTCGTGCGCGACTAAAAGTCGCGCCTCCGTATACTAATTACTTTGAAAAATAGAGGTTACTATGGATTTATTTGCAATGATATTTGCATCCTATTTAGAGATTGTTTCAGGTTCAGTTTATCAGCAAATGAGCGATAGAATGGATACTGAAATTCAAGCGATGATTGTTAAGCATGATGAGCAAGAGGTTAGCTTTAGCCACCAAATTTGGAAAATCAAGCAATCCTCTGTTTGTGAGAATGATAAACAAAATGCACTTAAATATTCAAAATGTACGCAAGCGGCAAAATCATTATTTAATGCAAGCTGCCAATATTTACAGGCCAACCCAAAAACACACTGGAAATATCAAAAGCTCAAAAACATGTATTGCAATGCGGCATTATCTTATCAACCCGTTAACGCTGCTATCAGTTGGTCTGGCAAAGAAGATAAATTAAAAACGGCAAAGCGTAAATGTTCTATGGCGACAATTGCGCTAATGGATAACGATAAGCAGGAACTTAGAAGTGCAAGAAAAAAGGCTTGTGATAATTATAAAAAATTACTTGAAGCTCAAAAATCTCCTTAAAAACTGCTTTTTTCAAACCCCTTTTAATCTTATAAGTACCTGAGCTAAAGTTTTCGTATATTCGGAGCCGCGACTTTAGTCGCGCTAGAGCGTTAAAATGTTATTAACCTTTAAAAAACGTAGTGTTATTGCGAGGTTTCCGCGACTAAAGTCGCGGCTCCAGCAAATATAAAAATGCACGAGTGTTATGTTTAGGTACTTATAAATTTAGAAATTCTGGCTTATTTCTTAGAATTAAACAACAAATTGACTCTGGTGGCTTAAAATGACGATAGGAAAATATACCCTTAAAGGCGGTAAAAAAATTACTCTAACTCAGCGTGATTTTGTCGCTAAAGGCGGAGAAAAAACAGTCTATCATCACGGCGATGAAGGTTACGCTATTTATGAAAATAACTCGCAAATGCCGCCTTTAGCAAAAATTGCAGAATTACAGATATTGACTCACCCTAATATCATTAAACCAGAGCAATTGATTATTAAAGGGCGCGGTAATCAAGTCGTTGGTCATACCATGCGCTTTATTCAAGATTCCATTGCCTTATGCCAATTATTTACTAAAGCCTTTCGTCAGCGTAATAATTTAGACAATGACGATATGGTAGTGCTAGTTAAAAAGTTTCAAGCCCTTATCGCCTTTATTCACAGTAAAAATGTGCTGGTTATCGACTTGAATGAATTTAATTTTCTGGCTTCTTCTACGCTAGATGATATTTATGCGATAGATACTAACTCCTATCAAACGGCTAGTTTTCCTGCCACCGTGATTATGCCTAGTGTGCGTGACCCGCATTGCAATAATCTATTTACACAGGAAACTGATTGGTATTCTTGGGGAATTGTCGCCTTTCAAATGCTTATCGGTGTACATCCTTATAAAGGTAAACATCCTCAATTCAGTCATTTAAAACTTGATGAACGCATGGCAGCACGTATGCAGGCGAATGTTTCTATCTTTGATGTCGATGCGTCTGTACCAAAAGTTTGTCAGTCTTTAGATGTGATTCCCTCAGCATTAAGGGCATGGTTTGAAGCGGTATTTCAAAATGGTAATCGCGTTGCCCCGCCGTTTGATTTTGAAGCAGTGATTGCGCAGGTGAGTAGTAAAATTCAGGAGATTAGTGGGACGGATTTATTTGATATAAAGGAAGTAGCGGTTTTTACTGCACCGCTAATTCGTCATCTCGCTATAGAAGGTGCGAGGATTGCGATTACCGAAGAGTTTATTGTGGTTAATGGCAAAGAATATAAACTGCCTCAGCGAGATGTGAAAATCGCCTTAACGCCGAAAATGGGTCATGCGATTGCGGCGTGGCTGGAAGGCGGTAAAGTTTATTTGCGTGATATACAAAAGAATTATGATATTCCTTTCACTTCCGCAGGCAATGCTTTAATGGAATATGGCGGGCGTTTATATATACAGAATAATCAGGCGATGCTAGAAATTATATTTAGCGATATGGGTTCACAAATTCTGGCTTCGGTTAAACAAGTCGGTAGGGTAATGGATATGCCTGATGCTACTAAAGTGTTTGACGGCATCGTGATTCAAAATATGCTGGGGCGTTATGTGGCTTCTTTATTTCCTGAAAGTGGACAATGTTATCAGCCGCAATTAGCCGAACTTGATGGTTATAAATTAATCGAGGCGAAATATGAAAATCACGTTTTAGTCGTGATTGGAGTGGTTTCTGGAACTAAGCAATATGACCGTTTTGTCATTCGTTTTAGTGATGATTTTAAGACGCATGATTGTCGTAAAGTCGAAAATATTACTTATACAGGCATTAACTTTACGGTAGCTACGCAGGGGATTGTGGTATTGATTAATGAGGATGAGACTTTAGAGGCATTTTCTCGTCAAAAAGAGGCGCATTCGGTGAAACATTTTGATGAGGATGGCGATAATAAACTTATTGCCTCTGATATGCGTTTATCTCATGAAGGCACGGCTATTTTATTTTGCAAAGGTAGAAATCTCTACCGTTTGTCTATGAAAAACTAAATGCCAGATTTAAAAAATACCCACGAAACAACGTAAAAATCAGTCAGTATCGTCTTTTTGTTTAACGGTTGGCTCTGGATAAGCTAGTTCCACCATAACAATTCCTGAGGTTGAATGCAGTTCTTTAACCAGCAAACCTTGAATTTTTTGCTCTCCCTTATAAATGGAAACTCTATGCCCTGGCTGAAAACTCCCCATCGAAAAAATAAGCGTATCGGCCTGCTTTAAAGCCTTAATGCCTGGAATAAAAATAGCCCAAGTACACTCATCTTTACTAGGAGGACGACAAATATAAACGATGTCAGACTCAAAACCGATAACTTCTGCGCCAAACTTGAACTCATCTTCGAGATTCATCGCAATTCTGCGAATTAAGGCTATTTCCAGACGTTTTTTATCTTTTGAAATAATCCCAAAAACATCACCTATTTTTGCTTTTTCTTTGGAATCATTCCAATAAATAGAATAACCTTTAGCACTGCTATCAAAAATTTGTATTTTTTCAATAACAACATCTTTAATGTCATCAGCCTTTTTTTCTGTCTGCCAGATAGAGTTCTCAGAAAGTTGGTAATCATAGTCAACGTCGTTATTACCACCAATAGAACCTAATTGTTCATGCTCAATAAAAACTTTTAAATCATTCGGTTTTAGCTCTACCTGAGCTTCATTTTTTGCATGATTTTCACTAACAATCTTGGCGGTATCGGCTTTATTTTTACGTAAAAAGTTAATAATATTCTCGAAACCGATAACACCTAATGCTTCATAACCTTCATCTAAACGGGTATATTTTCTTTTTTGTCCCTGACTTAATGTTTTGATAACCCGTAAAAATAACGCGTTGTTAATTGATTTTAATGTACCCGTCCAAAGATTACCTTTTTTGAGAATATCATAAATTTCATAGGCAACGATAACAGGCGAAAAATAACAAGTGGCTTTCGATTCATTATCCGTTTTTTTCTTATTGGCAGCAGGTGGATTATCCTGATCTAAACAAAAGACAAACGAAGCCTTCTCTTTATCCGCTTGCTTTTCAATAGGTATGTTATGACAGACATTATCCAAAAAATAAAAAATAGTATGCATGTCTCTAGCACGAAACTGGTTGGTATCACAGGCATGAAAAACAAACAACTTTGTAAACATTGCTTCGACAGTGGTATTTTTAAATGCCTTAACTTTAATTTTTAACAAACCTTTGTTTTCTGCCATCCTATACATTTTGTAAATAGCATTCCAAAAACCATCATCGGCTATGGCATAAATCGCAGCAATATGTAGCTGTGCTTTTGCTATTGACTTCAACGCCAATGCAAGCGCAAAAGCCGCCTCTTTTTTATTTGAGTCTTGCGCTGCAATAAAAAAACCTTGGCTTAAAGCTAAATAATTCCAAGTAACCGCTTCGGCATAAACCTTGTCATCGGCCGTCAAAGGAAAGCCTACGTCCCAGCACACTTGTTCAAGCTGATTAACGTAGCCTTTTAGGTGTTCTGTAATGGTACTCAAAAAAGAAATTCGTTTTGTAGCACTTATATGTTCTTTATTTAAGGATTGCAATAAACGTAAAACTTGTAGGCAAGCTTCTTGACCATCATGCCTAGATAACTCACTTAACCAATCAAGTAGGGCTTCTTCTTTTAATTTAAAAGGAATATTAAAATTATTACTCTTTGGAATAGCTCTAAATTGTGAGTTATTCATGTTTCACCTATTTGACTTAGCATAAAAATGACAATGCGATTATTAGTAATATATTACCTAGACTCTATAAAAGTAGCTCAAATTTTTTATTAATGGGCGAAGACCCACAATAAAAAAATGCCTAAAGCGAAACGATAATAGACAAAAGGCATCATGCCAACCTTAGCTAATAATTTTAAAAACCAAGTAATACTTAGATAAGCGACTAAAGCAGAGAGTCCTGCGCCTATCGCCATAAACATCCAATTTACGGCATTTGCATCTTGATACAGTTCCCACGATTTTAACATTCCTGCTAACGCGATGACGGGGATAGATAATAAGAAAGAAAAACGTGCCGCTTGTTCGCGTTTTAAACCTGTTAATAAACCTGCGGTAATGGTAATGCCTGAACGTGATGTACCAGGAATTAAAGCAAGTGCTTGAAATAAGCCGACTAACACGGCATCTAATAGAATGATGGTGTCACGTTTTTCGGTGGCTTTTTTTTCTGCAATCCAAAGTAATATTGCGAAAACAATGGTGGCAGCGGCAATGACTAGCGGGTCACGTAATACTGTTTCTACCGTATCGGATAAAGAAATCCCCACTAAACCGACAGGGATTGTTCCTAAAACGACATACCATGCTAGTTTAGAATCATCATTAACGCCTTTTCCTGTTAAAGAACCTAACCACGCGCTAATGATTTGAATTAAATCCTTTCGATAATAAGCAACTACGGCGGTCAATGTACCAATGTGTACCGCTACATCAAAAGCAAGTCCTTGATCTTCCCAGCCCATTAATACAGGTAATAAAATTAAATGTGCCGAGCTAGAAATCGGTAAAAATTCGGTAAAACCTTGTAATAAAGCTAATACAATTGCTTGAACAATATCCATTTAAATCTCAATCGGGTGTTATAAAATAGTTAAAGCTTAGGAACGTGCATGAAATAACTTGAGAAACTTTGTAAAAACAAAAATGAGATTTAAACCTCCGAGGTCTTTAAGACCTCGGAGGTTTGCCGCTCAGTAAGTTTTAAATAATTAAGGTTACTAAATTATTTTGTGTGCATCCCTTGTAAGTATTCACCTCCCCCTTTGGAAAAGGGGGATTGAGGGGGATTTATTTAATAAAATCTCCCCTAACCCCTCTTTTTTTAAGAGGGGGACTGAACACTTACCATCCCTTAGCTATCACTAACAATTTCGCGTAGCAAGGCGGTTGCATAACTACCTGCTTGTAAAAAGAAGGATAATTGTAGTTGATTTTCGTCTAAAAATTGCCAACGTAAATCTTTAGGGGCAGCGCGTAAAGGTCTACGGTCTGTTTCTAAATCAAACTTGATAAGTCCTGTGCTTAATTCGGGATATTGAGCGATAATTTCATTTTCAATTGCTAATGCGTCACCACTGATTCCAGTATCACCTTTACCATATAAACAGGCGGTAGGGTGCAGCTCTAGTGTCGCTATTCGTTCTATTAAGGCATCATCAATATCATCGGCTTTAAAGTAGCTATGGGAATCATTAAACATTAACGCATCCCCTGAAATTACTTGATTCCAAGTGTTTAATTGAATACGTTTAGAGAGAATTTTATTGAATAGGTAAGAACGCGCTGCCGATAAATAAATGCCCCGTTGCTGACGTTTTATTTTTTTAGTGCCTTCAAATAGAGCTAAGGCGGTATTAATGTTTTGCCCTTGATGACCGAAACGCTGTTCGCCGAAATAATTAGGAAAACCTTGTGCTTTAATGGTTTCTAGTCGCTGCTCACATTTTTCTTTATCACCCTCAAAATCACGAATCACTAAAGTAAATTGATTACCTGTTAAGACTCCACGTTTTAGTTTTCGGGTATGACGAATGATTTGCAGAATTTTGATGTGATCGGTTTCAAGGTCTGCCCATTCGGGTTCGTTTTGCGTAGGCAACCAAACGCTGAACCATTGAGTCGTAACCGCATGACGGTCTTTTAAACCCGCAACGCCAATATCACGCTGACGAACGCCTGCTATTCTCGCTAAAATTCTGGCGACATATTCGGTATTTTCACCTGTTTTTTCGATGTGTAAAAAAACATGCTCGCCAGAACCTGAAGGAGTAAAAGGGAGCTGTTCTTCAACGATAAAATCAGCAGGGCAGCTTTTAATTTTTCCTGTTGCAATAGGTGAGCCGTAGGCATAATCCCATTGAGGAAGTTCGATAGCATTAGGATTCAATTAACACAACCGCCTGTACTGCTATGCCTTCTTTACGTCCTTCAAAGCCGAGCTTTTCAGTGGTAGTGGCTTTAACATTAATATTTTCGATACTGGTTTCTAAATCAGCGGCGATATTTTCACACATGGCTGTTATGTGAGGAGCCATTTTTGGAGCTTGTGCAATCACAGTTATATCGGCATTCCCTAATTTATAGCCTTTTTCTTTTACGATGTTGTAAACGTGGCGTAATAATACCCGACTATCCGCGCCTTTAAATTCAGGGTCTGTATCAGGAAAATGTTTGCCTATATCGCCTAAAGCTGCTGCACCTAATAAGGCATCACATAAAGCGTGTAAAACGACATCGCCATCGGAATGGGCTTCTAAGCCTTTTTCATAGGGAATCGTGACTCCGCCTAAAATCACCTCGCCATCGTCTTTAAAACGATGCACATCGTAACCTTGTCCTACTCTAATCATTGTTGCTCCAAATAAAATTCTGCTAAGGCTAAATCTTCGGGTCTGGTGATTTTTATATTATCAGGACGACCTTCGACAATTTTCGCTACACCACCTGTTAATTCGACCGCACTGGCTTCATCCGTGACCGCTAAATTCCCTTCTGTTTGTTCTAAGGCTTTTTTTAAGACTCCATAACGAAACATTTGCGGGGTTAAAGCTCGCCAAACGGTACTTCTATCAATGGTTTCTTGGATGGTATCGCCTTTAACTTGTTTTAAAGTGTCATGGGAAGATAACGCTAAAATACCGCCGAAAGGTTCATCTTTTAGCGACTCTATTAAATGATTTATATCTGAGCTAGTGATACAAGGTCGTGCTGCATCATGCACTAAAACCCAGTCATCATCATTCGCTTGTTTTTCTAAGGAAGATAAAGCCGATAAAACCGAGTCAGCACGCTCTTTACCGCCTTTAGCGCGAATGATTTGAGCGTGACTGGCGACTTCTAGTTCGCCCCAATAAGGGTCTTCCTCAGAAACTGCGACGGCAATGGCAGTAAAAACATCAGCTTTTAAAAGCCTTGTTAAAGTTTGTTCCAAAACCGCTTTACCTGCGAGTGGTAAATATTGTTTAGGTTTGTCTGCCTGCATTCGTTTACCAACGCCAGCGGCTGGAACAACAGCGTAGTATTTTTTTTGATTCATTTAATAGTCCTACTTTATTTTTGAAGTTAAGTTTTGATAATAAGTATCAATTTGGCTACAACGTAATAATTTAG
>WTBX01000013.1 GCA_013138855.1 Methylococcaceae bacterium | reverse complement strand
TAAAAACACCTGCCATTGTAATAGTTAAAATAATATCTGCAATTAACAGGGTGGTTCAAAGACGAAATTGCTTCCAAGCGGTAATCTGTGTGTTTATTTTGGCGATGGATTGAGCGTTATAAATCTCCTCATTTTCACGCTTATTTGAAGCGTTGGAGAGATCCACTATCATTTTTTGTAAGGATTTTTTTTGAAGGTGTTGGCTTAATAACACACCAAACAACGTAAATGCGCCGCCAATTAGGGAGGGGAGTAATGAGTCCACTTTTTTCCTTTTACTAAGTATTTATATCCGAATCATAACTATAAAATCTCAACCACTAATACGGTTACATTATCTTTAGCTTCTCGACTTAAGGTTAAGGCAATTAAAGCATCAACATTGGTTTGATGAGGGTTATCGTTTAATAGTTGCTCAATTTCATGAGGTAGCACTTCATTATCCAGACCATCCGAGCATAGCAAAAACTTATCCCCCGAACGCCCTTCTACAATTCCGCAATCTAGCTCTAGCTCATCATAAGCACCGACCGCACGCGTAATGACATGGCTTTTTTTAGCAGGTACTAGCAAACTATCATCGGCATTACCTTCGCTATGATCTACCGATAATTGTTCTAACTTTCCTGCTCGTAAGCGATATAAACGACTATCACCTGCCCAAAGATAGGCAAAATGATGTTCTGTTCCTAATAAAGCAATCACCGTGCTTCCAACGGTTTGATTGTCAAATAATTCGACCGCAAATTGACGTAATGTTTGGTTAACTTGTTGTAAGCAACTTTGTGCCACTCCTATGCAGCTATAAAGCTCCTTACTCAATTCAAGCTTATTCATTTTATGAACAATCATGCGGCTAGCAACATCGCCCGCTTGATGTCCGCCCATACCATCGGCAACGACCCATAACCCCATATCAGGACGATCTAAAAAAGCATCTTGATTATAGCGTCTGCAATTACCTTGATCGCTTTTACCATACGATAACCAGCCTTTATGTTGTCGCGCTGCTGGTGTAGCCATGACGGCATTTTCAGCGTAGTCTTGATTAAATTTGTGCAACGCTAATTGCACTTGTTCCTTTTCGTTAGTTTGAGGGGGGGAGGTTAAGACATCCGTGCGTTGAAACAAGCGATAGCCTAGTAAATTAGAAAATTCATTCACAGGCGGTAAGCCCTTAAAAACTAATTGCGCCCCTTGATGGCTCTCGGAAGAATGGGTGTGCCAGAGACTATGATAAGGCTCGAAAGGGTTGTTTTTACCATTATTTTGCGCAGCTTTACCCAATAAAGTGGAAACGGAGGCGGTAGAAATATTTTTCAGTAATAGCTCTAAAGAATGTAAATCTAGTTCATCTTCCAATGCGGTTAAGGCGATAGCCTCTAATTCTAAATACCAGTCACTGCTAATATTAAATAATACTGGGGTATTGGTTTTTTGTTGAATCGGTACCGCAATGGTCAGTGGAAAATAGCGACCTACTCTATCAACGCTAGGCATCACCACGCCCATCCAGCCACTTTCTCCACATAAACCAGGTGTTAAGGCAAAATTCCAGACAGGGCAGGTTAAATAAACTTCTAACCACTTATCCCCCAACTCTTCCTTACTGACGGCGATAGAGTGTTGTAACCAATTATCCCACGGTTCGATAAAATCTCGTGGTAAACGTCTGGAAACAAAATCCCCTAAGATGGGTAATTTTCCATAAAATCCAGGAGCTAAAGGTGACTCATTTGACATACGAATACCTAAAAATAGGGAGATTTAATTGATAGATTAATCTTAACTTAATTTTTATATAAAAGATGATTGTTTTACAACTATTACAGGCTAGTCACAAAAAGCATCAAGCGTATAAGAAATAGATTTAACCATTTTTCGCAGATAGTTAACTTAGAGGTGCATAAGCTCTATTACCTTATTATAATCTGAAAGACCAAGTCATTTTCCGTTAATATTTACTCTAAAGCATTTTAAACCAAGGAATTTTTGCCATGAAAAAGTTTATCAATAATAACGACAGCTTATTAGAAGAAAGTTTAGACGGTTTTTCTAAAGCTCATGCTGATATTGTCAGCTATAACCGTGAGCCACATTTTATTAAACGTGCCGCGCCTGCTAGCTCTCCTAAGGTCGCCTTAATTTCGGGGGGCGGCTCAGGTCACGAGCCATTACATGCAGGTTTTGTGGGTAAAGGAATGTTGGATGTCGCTTGCACTGGTCAAATTTTTACATCTCCCACGCCCAATCAAATGCTAGATGCTGCTGAAGCCGTTGAAAATGGTGCCGGGGTTTTATTCATCGTTAAAAATTACGCTGGCGATGTGATGAATTTTGAAATTGCAGCCGAGATGCTGGATTGTGAAAACGCAAGTGTCATCGTTGCCGATGATGTGTCTTTACCCAAAGATCATAGCATTGGGCGACGTGGTGTTGCAGGAACATTAATGGTTGAAAAAATAGTGGGAGCTGCCGCCGAACAAGGCGCGGATTTAGAAAGTTGTCGAGCCTTAGGTGAACGAGTTTGTAATGGGACTGCCTCAATGGGCGTTGCTTTGAGCAGTTGCACTGTCCCCGCCTTAGGTAAACCGACCTTTGAATTAGCAGATGATGAAATGGAAATGGGGGTAGGTATTCATGGTGAACATGGTCGTGAAACTATGCCGATAGGGTCTGCTAGTGAAATTGTTGAGCATTTAATGACCGCGATTAATGAAGATTTAGACTTATCTGAAAACCAACAGGTGTTATTACACGTTAATGGTTTTGGCGCGACTCCGTTAATGGAATTGTATTTAGTTTATGATTTAGCCGCTAAATTTTTAGAAGAGCGCAATATTAAAATCTGCCGTTCTTTAGTGGGTAATTTTACGACTTCATTAGATATGGCGGGTTGTTCTATAACCGTAACGATTATGGATGATGAGATGATGTCGTTATGGGATGCACCTGTACATACAGCTAGTTTACGTTGGGGTTGTTAATATAATATTGTGTCGGAGGATTTTAGGTGTCCTTCATTTAGTTTTTAAACTGTAAACTGAAATATACCCTATCGGAACCGCGACTTTAGTCGCGGAAAACGCTAAAAAGACTCTTGAACTTAATTTAAAAATAGAGTGAGTATTCACCTCCCCCTTTGGAAAAGGGGGATTGAGGGGGATTTATTTAATAAAATCTCCCCTAAACCCCTCTTTTTTTAAGAGGGGGACTGAACACTTACAAAATAGAGTGTTATTGCTGGTTTTCCGCGACTAAAGTCGCGATTCCAAGATATTCTCCCAATCTGCAAAGGTATATATTTCATCACAAAGTCTATTCATCTCATCCTTTCTAGCAGACCCCACTAAGATTCCGTGTATTTTTAGTTTAAATTTTTCTTTAGCTTGATTAACTTGTTCTAAGGTGTTTTCAGGAAAGGGAAACTCACCATCAGTCACTAATAAAATATCGGCTCGATTCCATGCTTCAATTTTCTGATAAGGCATTTCTTAAATTTTCGAGTTTTTGTTTTAATTCCATTTTATCGACATATCCTCGTTTACTAGTTTCTCGCCTCGTTAAGAGGGGTTTTTCTTTAGGCGGAGACGCGACTTTCAGTCGCGCACGAAGTTTTAGGTATGGGTTTTAATTAATTTTGGAGGGGGTTTTAGGTCTCGTGCGCGACTAAAAGTCGCGTTTCCGTTACTCGTTGTATTTATATCAAGATTTCAGGCAATCAATAGCTCACATTATTAATATTGTGTTTGCGTTCAACCGCTTTGCTCAAATTATAGCCTTTGGTATCGAATATATCGCCGATAAAAAATAAATTCATATTGATAATCCAAGCCACTTTTTTCACCTGATCTTTTTCTATCACAATGGATGAAAGCTCACGATTGTGACGATTAATCCGCTCCACCGTTGTTTGTGGGTTAGCAGGGTCTTCTTTTAAGGCATTAGAGACAATACGCTGTGCAGATTCTTTAGTCAGGACGACTTTTACTTGTGGGGTAGATTGGCGTTTAGCCATTTTTTCATCTTTAAGTGCCAGCGCGTTAAAGTAACCAATATCATAGATAACTTTAGAGCCTATACCTAGTAAGATTCCAACAGCATAAACAGAAAGGGCAATTTTTAATCGTTTTCTAACACGAGGACTTTTGAATTTTTTTATAACAATAGCAAGTTTCTTCATACTTATTTTTTAACAGGTTTCCTTATTCAATTTTGATTATTGTACATTTTTTAACACATTACGTTTTTCTATCTATTTGTTCGGTGATTGTTTTTGATGGTAATGTTTCACGTGAAACATTTATGCGGTTGTGGTGATGGCATGATGGCTTGTTTGGTTTTATGTGCTGTGGCGTTTAAAGCTCCGAGGTCTTTAAGACCTCAGAGGTTTGGGTAGTTCATTTTTTCCTTGAAAATAGCCGATAAATTGATAGCATTGCTTTACAGAGTTTTAAATTAATGGATTTTGTATTTGCAATCGCTGCGTAAAGCATTGGCGATAATCAGGCTATCCCAATAGGAAATAGTGTAATCTTTGCGAATTGTCGAGGCGGTTATTAAGTCTTCGGTTTTTGTTACCTATCTTTATCATTGAAAATTTGAATGATGTTGCATTGCAGTGACTGAATTTGTTGTTAGGCTGTTTGTCTTCTTAGATAAGGTCTAAGGTGGTTTTTGGTAATTGGTGATATTTTAGTTTTTACGGTAGCGACAAAAAACCGTGATTACTTTTGTGGTAAGTATTCACCTCCCCCTTTGGAAAAGGGGGATTGAGGGGGATTTATTTAATAAAATCTCCCCTAACCCCTCTTTTTTAAGAGGGGGACTGAACACTTACCTTTTGTGGGTTTTGTTTTTAGGTGGGGGTATGTCTGATTTAGAGCCGCTTAAAGTGTGAGAAAAATAACTGGCAAAGAATTAAAGCCTTGTTTTGCGGGTAAAGATGTTATGAATATAAGTTTACAAAAATCTTGTAATCCTTCTTAATTTATATTAATAATTAATACTTATTTACGGAGAATAAATTATGCAAAAAAATACCAGCGTGACTATTGGCAATCATTTTGAGGGTTTTGTTTCGGGAGTGATTGCGGAAGGGCGGTTTGGCTCAAAAAGTGAAGTTGTTAGAGCAGGGCTTAGGCTTTTAGAAGAAAAGGAGGTTAGACTAACAGCTTTGCGTTTAGCTCTTGTTGAAGGCGAGGAAAGCGGTATTGCGGAAGATTATTCTTTAGAGGGTTTGTTGGAGGATTTGGATAATGAGTGTTTTGAGTAATGTCATTATTTCAATTAACGCGCAAAGCTGAGGCAGATTTAAAAGGAATTGGTCGTTATACTCAAAAAACACGAGGGCGTAAGCAACGTAATGTGTATTTATCTGGGTTAGATAAGTGTTTTCATCTTTTGGCGGATGAACCAGATTTAGGGCTGTGTTGTGATGAGGTCAAACAAGGTTATCGTAAGTTTTATAAGAGCAGGCACGTTATTTTTTATCGTAAAGTGGATGATAAAATTGAGATTGTAAGGGTTTTGCATGAGCGAATGGATGCTGAGCGGCATTTATGAAAAGGATACTGTTTTAGGTTTTTTTTGCGCCTTATAGACGTAAATTAACGGTGTATGCCTCTGTTTAAGTATTAGTTGTTTATGTTTGGAGTTTTACGGGGGCGATAAAAAATCGTGATTGTTTTTGTGGGTTTTGTTTTTAGTGATGGTCTGTCTGATTTAAAATAGTTTGAAATAGAAAAATAGTTACAGGAGAAGTGTTATGCACGTTACGTTAAATGTTCCTGATGAACTTTCACCAGAAATGGTTAATAAAATGTTAATGCAGTTTGAAAACCA
>WTBX01000083.1 GCA_013138855.1 Methylococcaceae bacterium | reverse complement strand
ATAGCGCGAACTAAGCTATAGCAATCAGAAATGCCGCGTACTAATTCCGCATTGCCTATTTTTCCGAAAAACGACTGATTAATGGGTTGTGATTGACTATGCTCCTCGCCAAAATAGGGTGTTTCCCAGACTTGCATCGGATGAATGCGTTTCGGCTCTTCATCTTCGGCGCGAAAAGCCACCATTTGCCCATCGTCAAATAAACATACTCCATGTGCATAAATCGGGTTTTGAAGCTGTTTATCTATCATATTGTAAGAAAATAACGCGCTAATGCCCGCTTCATCCTCATAAAATAAATATAAAACATCTTCGCCATTTGGTGAGCGCGTCGAATATAAAAATCGTAAGTCGTCAGGCGCGTTATCGAAAATCTTATGCTCACCGTCTTGTAAATAATAGCCGTTGGGAAAAATTAAACCGTGGTCATCGGGCAATTGCACACAGGATAAACCGAGCGCGTCAATGCGGTTGACTTGATGGGTGCGTGTATTAAAAATGAAATAGCGGTAATCTTTTTCTCGATAAGGACGGACTTTTAATAAAATCAGCGTGCCGAGTTTGGCGTAATAGATTTCTGCATCCGCTAAGGATTGGTGCGGGTCTTCGACAGGTTCTTGATAAATCCCTAAGCCATCATCGGTATTATTTTCAACCTTAATGGTCAAATCGCCTTTGATGGTTTCGACAAAGACTTCATCGAGAATATTAACGTGAGGATGTGCGCCGTCTATATGGTCTTCACGGCGAGAGAGTATCCATTCAAAATCATGGCTGGGGATTTTCGGTAAATCACGTTCACCGCGATTGTCGATATATTCGGCTTTATCGCCTTTAATTTGCCAGCGAAATACCCGAATATCATTTATTTTTTGTCCGATTTGAAAGACGGCGAGTAATTTTTCATGATGGACATGAAAACATAATAAGCGGGTGGTTTTGTAATATTGATATAACTCTTGAAAATCATTCACAAAACGGCTGTTAAGCAAAAAGTTATCACCATTTTGATAAGGCTCAATCTTAAAGCCTTCGGTCGATTCGGTCATTTGATAGAGTGAAAACACATCACTCACCGCCGTTTCAGTTTTTAAACCTAAAAAGACGTTATAGCCGAACAGCATCATTTTTGAGCCGACTTGAACAATATCGCGCGGAACGCAATTATTTTCAGATCTAACACGAACTCTGCCGATGATTTTTAATTCGGTTTGCCCGAATTCTTCCGCTCTTTTGGTATTAAGGCGATTGATTTTGTTTTGTAACGCTGTCCCTTGTTGAGTTAGACGCTTACAAATCACTTCATACGCGCCGCCTTCGGCTACGGCTTGTTCTATATCGCTGCTGTTTTGTTCGCTCATGTTGGCTTTGCTCTGAAATGTTGATAGAAAGATGGACTTTCTTATTTCAGTCCAACCGACCGTGTTATTTTAGACTATGGGGCTATTAATTTATTTAGTCCACGAAAGACACGAAAAAAATAATTTTTATGCTTTCGTAGTGACAAACCTGACAGGTCTTTCGAGTGACTTTAAATCTCCATGAAGACCTGTCAGGTTTTTTCGTAAATTTAAGATTTACTCTGAAATTTAAAGTAAATAAATTTTCGTGGCTTTCGTGGACAATTATTTGATTAAATTTTAACGAGAACTTCACCACGTCCCATTTCTGCAACATCACCACCATAACGCTGTACGCGATTAAACGCTTGGGTCGCATCTGCAAATTTAGAATTTAATTTTTTAAACGAATTAAATAGCAACGGTAAGAAAGCCAATGTATGTGAGCCGCAATCATTAAAAGTCGCTGATAAGGTAGGTTGATTCCACAATAACAAAGTTCCTCTACGCATCGCATAACCTAAATAGCGACCTGTCGTTCCCATTACCGCAATCGTTCCCGCAGTCATGCGCGAACCACAATAGTCACCTGCATTACCTTCAATTAAAATCATGCCGCGTCGCATATGGTCACCCACACGTTCTCCCGCATTGCCTTTAACTACAACCGTGCCGCCTTTCATGCCTTGTTTATTACCGATTAACGCGCCGCCTAAAAAATCGCCCGCATCACCATTAATCGTTAATAAACCTTTTTTCATTTCGCAAGCTGCAAAGATGCCGACATTACCTTCAACATCAAGCGTTCCCGATTTCATTTCCAGCCCAAGATAAGCCCCCGCATTGCCTTTGACGGTAATGCTCCCCTCTTCTAAACCTTTGCCGATGAAGTCTAATTTTTCAAAGCTATTTTCAATAACAATATTATCAGTATCCGAGCCTGAAATATGGAATAACTCATCAACACGCAACCTAGCTTTACCACTTTGCAAAGTTATTGCCGCAATGTCATTAAACTCTTTATCTTTTAATAATTGACAAACCAAAGGTGACATATCAACACGCTGGTCAGTTTTTATTTTTAACTTAAAAGTTAATGCACTCATTCCATAATCTCCCGTAAATGAAAGTGATGAGGGCCTAATTTGCCGCCATAATTTCCCGCACTAATACGTTTAACACCGTTGTATGCACCGATAGAGCAAAAAGTTTCTATCCCTACTCGCATGGCTTTTTTAATGTCTTCTTCGGTTAAGCCATCAATAACGATTTCCATCACCGATTCGATTTCAGGTGATAATTCGGTTTTGGTAATGCCTTTTAAAGTTGGGCAAAAAGCATCATTCGTTGATGCGCCTAAGGCTTTGTATTTAGAGCCAACTTTAGAACCAGAACGCACAACACCCCCTGGAAAAGGTAAAATTACGTTAGGAATTTTACGCATTTCTTCAACGGCTTTTTCACAAGCATTCAAAGCATCGACTTCTGACTTAGCCAACACTAATAAGTTACCACCACCAATGGCATTAACTTGCCCTGTGGTTTCTTCGACTAAAAACTCGCCATCCATAACAGGGATACGCCAATAGCGTTTGTCATCTATTAGTTTAGAGGTTTGAAAACCATCACCAAAATAACGTAGGTTTTTACCTAAAGGAATGCGTTTTCCACCGTCTATACCAGAAAATAGCGCAGAGGTGGGTGAGGTTAAAACACTTTGTCCAGCGCGGGTTTCTAATTGCTTCATTAGACTTTTGCCGCCCATTGCAAATATCAATGCGGAAACCCCCGGTCTGCCATCTGGCGTTTCTGATGGATCTAAAATGCGTTCAATATCCGCTTCACAGCCGCAACCAATCACCGAGGTTGCAAAACCTGTCATCGACTTTGCCGAGTTATACGCCCATTGTGCGGTTTGCGCGGTGATAATCACCCGCGTCGCTTTCATCGGAAACGCTTCGGCAAAGGTTTCGTCTATGGTTACACCATTAATAATCATAACTAGATTTTTTCCAGATTTGTTTAAGTTAATTAGGTTTGAGTGAGTTGAATGAGCTTAAATAATTTTTTAAGTCGTTTAATGTAGGGTGAGAAAAATCCCAAAACTCTCTATTTAAACTATTTTTGAAATTGCAGTTTTTGGCATTTCCCATTTCTTTTTTACTGAAACAATCATAGTGTAAGTAGACATTCAGCCAAAGCTTGTCAAAATCAGCTTGATTTAATTCTCTTTTATGTTGTTCTAAACATTTTTGCCATGAATTTAAGCAATTAGCAGATATAGCCTCTTTTAAAGCAATTTCTTTCAAAATAACTTCCAAGTAGCCTTTATCATTAATATTTAAAATATGGCATGATATTTCAACATCAAGAAACTCACTTTTATACCATTCGTTTGGTTTTAATATCTCTACGTCATTAGTTATCGTTTTTACAGCGTCATGAACTAGCTTTACCCGATTAGAGATACCTTCATTGTCGGCATCAATTAAAATACCTATTTTCTCAAATCCTTTTTGCGGAATTTGTCTTTTTATTACTTTAAGTTTATTTTCAAGATTTGTAATTCCATCTAAACATTGACATTCTGAAATATTACAAATTGGTTCACTTATATCAAAATCGGCATTAATTTCTTCTTTGAGACGCTCCATAAAAAATTTATCGGAGTTTCCCTCAACAATTAAGCAATTATTACTCACCCTCGAACCCCTGCATTATGACTTAAAGAATACTGTAATTCTTCTTTATCTATTCGAGATGCGGTGATTTTATTCTTTTTTAGATTTTTATAAAATTCAAAATATTGAGTATTACATTCCGTCTTTTCAAATTGAGCTTCATTAAAGGCTGCAATACATTCTTTGGAGTGTGTAGTGACAAATATTTGGCAGTTAGCTTCAATACTGGTTTTAAAAATTATTTCCCAGAGTTTTTTATAATTACTAAAATGAATACCATTTTCTATTTCATCAATTAATAAAACCCCCTCTTTACTCGCCCAGATTGCACATAAAATAGCAATATAGCGGTTAACACCTTCTCCTAAAGAAGATAATAAAGCAAGTGTGTCTTTATTTTTTAAAGAAACTTTTAAAACAATGCCATTAACTATAGCCTTTTGCTTTAATGCACAAATATTTTCATCAAATAATGATAATGATTCATTCAGGTATTCTTCTTTATTTAAATCAACTAAAGCACCTAATAATAAAGCAATATCTTGTTCATCAGTCTTTGATGAAGATATGTAATTTACATTGACTTTATTGAATTTATCATCATTTATAACAAATAATTCTTCTAACTTAAAAAAATTATTTATTGAAATAACTTGTTTATTTCCATTAATAGATAAATACAATCTATCCATTTCTAAAATATTACTTCCAGTTTCACCATTTTCATCAACATACTTTATTTCACATGTTTTTAAGTTTGAAGAAATGGAAGTTTCTTGAGAACCATCACAAAAGAAATCTAGGTTTACTCCTTCTGTTATCGCTAGTCTTCTTTTTAATATTTTATAGAGAAAATAAGATAATGCACTAGGTTTATCCGATGAAGCTAATAATTCCACGGTTTCTAAAAAAGAAGTTTTACCAATATTATTTTTTCCACTAATCAAATTAACTGAGCCAATATCTTCTAAAGTTAAATGCTCAAAACATTTAAAATTAATAATTTCTAAGTTTTTAATCATATTTAGCCTAAACCTGTGATTCATCTTTAATCATTGTTGAGCTATTTTCTATTGATAATAACTTTAAATATTTCATTTTCTACATCATTAATAAACTCAATTTCAGAGTTTAGTTTTAAAACTCTTTTAATGCCACTGCCATAACCACTATAAGGTAAAACATATTTTGAAATCGAATTTAAAATTGGATTTCTATGAATGGAAATACCGCTTTTTATTTTTTCAACCGTTAAAGAATTAGTCAACTTTCCAGGGCTAATAATCTCAATTCTATTTTCAAAAATAAAGACCTTAATAGATGAATTTATATAATAATCTCTGTGAACCAAAGCATTAACCATTATTTCAGATAAAATAATTTCATTAATTTCTAATTCACCTAAAGTATTAAAATCAGCCTCAACCTGTTTTTTTATTAAATGACTTTTTAAGAAATATAAACTTTGTTTATATAGTTCGCCAAAAGTACCTTTAATAACTTCTTTGGAAATAAAGCTGTTTGTCGTTATATCATTGCCATTGAAATAAACGCAGTCTATATAAAAAGACTTATTAAATCGTTGAGGGTTTTTTCCAAAAATTAAATTTCCAGAAAGTGTTAAATGTTCATCTCTTAATAATTCTCTGTTTTCTAAGACAGTTGTTAAACTTAGCAAGTCATTTTGTAGCTCTTCATAAATTCTTAAATCTTCTTTTTCTAAAAATTGATAAAATAACTCGGTATTTAAATCTTTTATCGAAGTATTTAATAATATTTCTTCATCAGCATAATGTACATTTGACTGAAAAAATAAGCGTTTTAATGCTTCGGTCGAAATAATTTTTTTCTCAGAACCTGACTTTATATAATATTCACCACTGCTAGTTGAATAAGGTTTATTTGCTCCTTTAGCTATTGTTATGACAATAAGCGTTAAACCGTTCAGTGTGACTATTTCCATCAATGGATAAATAGGCGGTCTGATATTTTCATTAGCAACATTGGCGACTAATTGTCTTATTTTTTCAAGCTGCTCATCATTTAAACCTTTAATATCTTTGTTATCAGCCACACCAAAAATAATAATGCCGCCCTCACTATTAGCAAAAGCAACCATTTCTTTTGCTAAACTTTGAGGGCGGATAATTGTTTCTTTAAATTGGGTATAACTATCTTCACCATTACTTATTTTTTCAACTAGCGTGGATAGTTTCATGTATTATTGCTGCTTTTTTAGTTGTTGAAGAAATGCTTCAATTTCTTCAACAGGTAAATCAGCTAAAAGTTTTTGATGGTCAATTTCAGATAAAATTTCTTTTGTATCTAAATCTAGCAAACGCTCTTTTACTCCTAAACCCGCCAAACGTTCTTTTATACTTAAACCTGATGCACGTTCTTCTGGAGTAAGAGAATGTAAATAAGATTCTCCCCAAAATTTTCCCATTTCCATTACTTTTTCAGGTGTTAATTCGCTACTCATTTCAAACCCCTCTGTATCATTAAACCAAAGTCTCCACAAACCTGATAATAAGCGTTCTAAAGGCTTTGATATAATATTTAAGCCTGTTGTTTTCATAATTTCAAATGCTTTTTCTTTTTCCAATCGACGACTGGCAAAACATTTTATCCAAACATTATGTGGCTCATTCGATAATTCATTTAAGACAATTAAAATCACATGTCGAAACACGGGTAATTTTGAAACATAAACTCCGTTATGCTGACTACATTGATAAAATAACTTCTCTAAAGTTGCCGAATGCGGTGTTTTTGCACTGACTAAAAAACTTTGTACTTGTTTATCAGACAATTTATTAGCACTTTTATAAAAATAATCATAACTTAAGGTTTGTTGTAAAGCCTTTTCATTCACTGATTCGCTATATTTAAATTCTAGTAGAATATGACTGGCTTTGGTATCTCTAATACCATCAGCTAATCGCTCTAACTGCGCTTTTGTCCATTGTGATGTTTGTCGCCGTAATAATAAAATATCTGCTTCTGGCGGATTAACCATAACTTTAACATCACATTGAACAGAAATTCCAACGGGTGTAAGTAGTTGTTCTAATAAAGTGCCAAGTAAACGATGCCAACGAGTTTTGTTAGTTTTTAAGCTTTCTGCCATGATAAACAGGGTTGATAAATTTAGATTATTAACTAAGCCTTGCTTATAGGGAGTGAAAAAACATGCTTTTCACTCCCTATTTAAAAGCTAATTTCTTACTGTCGGATGAACAGTAATACTGCCACGACCATCTTCGGTAATTTCATCATCACTGATTTTAAAGTTACCTAATTTCATGGTCATAAAGCGACTAAAGTATTTTTCTAAATCTTTTTCGACTGATTTATCATAATCAGGTTTAACAACGTGGGTTGTTCCCCAAGTGACTTTGACGACTTCGCCATCTTTAACGACTAATTCACCGTCTTTGAAAACATAATCTGGTTTGGAGAACATTTTCTCGCGGTCATCGTTTTCAGAATAAACCGTAATATCTGCAAAATCGCCTGTACCTAATGCACCACGCCCGACTAGACCTGTGATTTTCGCTGCGCCTGCGCGTGTTAATATCGCAATTTCAGAGAGTGAATATTCACGATTAATCGAAGCCAAAGTCGTCATTTTTTGCGCTTCTGGGTGTAAAGTCGCCAACATATCGTTGCGGAAACTTTTGTCCATTAATAAGCGGATTAAATGTGGGTAGGAGGTAAATGGCGCACCGTTTGGATGGTCAGTGGTTAAGAATATGCGCCACGGATCATCCACTAATAAAAAGATTTCTAAACCAATTGCCCATTGCAGCGCATTAACGAAGTTTTGATCTTTATATTTGAAAGGCACTAATCCACAACCTGCATCACATTCTATATCCATGCATACCCATTTATTCGGGCTTGCGATTCCGTGATTTGCATATTGAAGTTGTGCATCACCTGAGGCGGTAATGGTTTGTCCGAACATGATTTGACCAACATCTAAGGAGATATTTTTATTTTTATTGGCAGCTTCGGCAATTTGCGCAGCCCCTGATGAAAATTTAAAATCACCTTCTGTGCCGTAACTATGGAACTGAACATGGGTTAAGTGCATTGGCAAACCTTCAATGCCTTCGATGGAACTCAAAGTGGTTTCGATATTACCAGGTACACCTAAATTACTTCCGTGTACGTGCAGCGGATGCTTAACGCCTAGTTCTTTAACCGCAGTCGCTAGAGATTTTAAAATCTCGCGTGGCGTGACGTTGTAGTGAGTGTTATTTTCGTCTAAATCCAATTTGCGTTGATTAAATTTAAACGCATTAATGCCGCCCGCATTAACGACTTTAATACCGATGCCTTTAGCCGCTTGCAATGTCCACGCGACATAATCATTAATCGCTTGCTGATCTTTTTTGGCGGTCATCATGCGCAGTAAATAATCATCACTGCCGAGCATCACATAACCGCCTTTATCTAAAATCGGTATGTCACCCATTTCCATGTGCGCTTGACGGGCATTGATAGGTAAAACCGCTGGCTCAAACCCTGCGGTATAACCCATTTCGGCATAACGATAACCCGTTGTAAACGAGCTAGGCATGGCATGACCTGTACCTGCACGTTTAATATGCGTGTGTGGTTCTGCATCTAAACGATGGTTTTCTGGCATTAACATTCGTGCAATATTACCTTTACCCCCACCGATATGGGTGTGTAAATCAATCGCGCCAGCCATCACCACTTTGCCTTTGATGTCGTATTCTTTATCTATTTTGACATCTTGCGGGGCATCAACGATGCGTCCGTCTTGTATATAAATATCGCGTTGTTGTCCATCCACGCCATTGGCTGGATCATAAACAAGTCCGCCTGTTAATTTTGTCAACATAGTTTATCTCTATAAAGCCTGTTCGATTGCGGTTAATACGTCGGCGGTGCTTGGTAGATCGGAATCTC
>WTBX01000298.1 GCA_013138855.1 Methylococcaceae bacterium | reverse complement strand
CGTAGAAATTGGCGATAACTGCAAAATCGGCTCTCATGCCGTCGTGCAGCAATATGTGAAAATGGGACAAGGTAATGAGTTACATCCTCATGCCGTATTAGGCGGTTTACCTCAAGATACCAGTTTTAAAGCGGAAACCGTGTCGTGGTTAATCATTGGTGATAATAATGTTTTTCGCGAAGGCTTCACAGCACATCGAGCTTCGGTAGAGAATGCTGAAACTATCATCGGTTCAAACTGTTATTTTATGAACAATAGCCATGTCGCCCATGATTCTATTATCGGTAATAACACTATTTTTGCGAATAATGTAGCGATTGGTGGCTTTGTAGAAATTGGTGACAATGTTTTTATGGGCGGGGCGGTGGTCGTGCATCAATTCTGCCGTATTGGTTCGTATGCCATCGTGCAAGGTACAACTGGTTTAAATATGGATGTGATGCCTTTCATGTTGATTGCAGGCTACCCTGCTAAACATTACCGTTTAAATACTATTGGCTTAAAACGCGCTGGAATTAAGGGAGAGCGTTATAAAGTTATCTCCACAGCATTTCGCTTATTAAGAAATAAAGAATCTATAGATGAACTGGAAGATACCGAAGAAATACGCTACCTAAAAGACTGGTTAGCCGTTAAATCTAAACGTGGTTTACATGGTTTTGTTAGTTTGTAATTTATTATTTTTCTTTCAGAGCCTGTTTAAACTCGTGCGCGACTGAAGTCGCGTTTCCCTCGGAGCCGCGACTTCAGTCGCGCACGAAACAAAAAAAAGCAATTATCAAAATAGCGATTGTTTTTAACTTTTCTAATTTATGTTTGAATACGATGTAATAGTCATTGGTGCAGGTGCATCAGGTTTAATGTGTGCGATAGAAGCAGGCAAGCGTGGGCGCAAAGTTTTAGTTTTAGATCATGCCAATAAAGCAGGGAAAAAAATCCTCATGTCAGGCGGCGGTCGCTGTAATTTCACCAATTACACGGTTGAGCCTGAAAACTTCCTCTCCTTCAATCCGCATTTTTGTAAATCGGCATTAAGCCGTTATACCCAATGGGATTTTTTAGCCTTAATAGATAAATATAAAATCGCTTTTCATGAGCGTGAATATGGTCGCTTATTTTGTGATGAAAGCTCTAAAGAAATCGTCAGATTATTATTGAGTGAAGCCAAACTTGCTAAGGTCGAAATTCAACTCAATTCCACGATTGAAGTTATCAGCAATCCTAACGCACAGCAATTTATAGTTAAAACCTCACAGGGGATTTTTAAGAGCGAATCCTTAGTGATTGCGACAGGCGGCTTATCTATTCCAAAAATAGGCGCAACACCTTTTGGTTATAAAATCGCCGAACAATTTGGAATCAATGTTTTAGCTACTCGTGCTGGGTTAGTGCCTTTTACCTTGCAGCCCGAAGATAAAGCCAAGTTTTCACCTCTATCAGGCATTGCTGTTCTTTGTATCGCTAGTAATGACAAAGCCAGTTTCAAGGAAAATATCTTATTCACCCATCGAGGTTTAAGTGGCCCTGCGGTATTGCAATTATCGTCCTACTGGCAAGCAGGTGAAGCGATTACAATTAATTTATTACCTGAGATAGATTTAAGCGAATTATTAACCCAAAAACGCCAACAAAAAGCTCATGTAAAAGTTAAAACATTTTTAGCGGAATATTTGCCTAAGCGATTACTCACGACCTTATTAAGTGATAATTTATTGGAAACCACAGTCGTTGATTTATCTGATAAAAAAATCACCGCACTCAGCCAACAATTACAGCAATGGCAAATTAAACCGAATGGCACAGAAGGCTATCGCACCGCAGAAGTGACTTTAGGCGGTGTCGATTGTGATGAAGTCTCTTCAAAAACCATGCAAAGCAATCAAGTAGCAGGGCTATATTTTATTGGTGAGGTGTTAGATATAACAGGCTGGTTAGGCGGCTATAACTTTCAATGGGCATGGTCATCAGGCTGGTGCGCGGGGCAATATGTTTAAATACTTACTGATGTTACGCAAAAAGATGACTATCAACTTAAGACGGGACATTAGTAAAATCAACTTCTGTAGAGTGCTTAATAGCAGATTTTTACCACGAAGTTGAGGAATTTAAAACTTCGTTTTCTCTGTGTTCTTCGTGGTGAAACAAAAGCCTGATTGTCCCGTTTCAAATCGCCCCCCCTTTTATAATCCCGCTTATTTAAAAGGCAGCTGTTGAGTGCAATCCTTTTTATAGTGCTGAATTAAATTCTTTTCACGTTCTAAAAAATTAGCGATTAACCGTGAAAGTCGAGGGTTTTGAATCCAATGCGCCGAATAAGTGCTGACTGGCTCAAATCCACGCGAAATTTTATGCTCCCCTTGCGCTCCTGAATCAAACACTTGCTTATTATGCTCAAGACAATATTCTAAGCCTTGATAATAACAGGCTTCAAAGTGCAAACTATTATATTCCTCATAGCAGCCCCAGTAACGCCCGTATAAAGTATTTTCCCCAATAAAACTCAATGCCGCACCCACATAAACATTTTCTTTAATCGCTAAGACTAATAAAATTTGTTCTGGCATAGTTTTAGCTAACTGCTTAAAGAAATCTAAATTTAGATATGCTTCTTGTCCTCTTTTTAAATACGTTAGCTCATAAAATTGAAAGAATACGTCCCATTGCTGGGTTGATATTTCCAAGCCAGAAAGTCGCAGTAAACTAATCTCCTGTTCATGGATTTTACGACGTTCTTTATTTATTTTTTTACGATGTCGAGAAGAAAAAGTTTGCAAATAATCATCAAAATCTTGATAGTCTTTATTAAACCATTGGAATTGCACCCCTTCACGAATTAATAAAGAGGGTTCTAATAACTTAGTTTGAGTAGTATTTGGAAATAAACAATGGAAACTTGAAATATTATTTAACTCAGAAAGTTGTTGAATCGTATCAATAAACAGCGAAATAACCGTTTGCTCATTAATGCCCTGTTTCATCAAAATACGCTGTCCCTGACAAGGCGTAAAAGGAATGGCATTGACCCATTTTGGATAATAGTCCATCGCTGATTGATAATAAGCATCCGCCCATTGCTGGTCAAAAACATACTCGCCCCATGAATGACTTTTTAAATACAAGGGCATCGCAGCTTGTAAGGTTTCTCCGTCAAAAGCCAATAAATGATAGGGATTCCAACCTGTTTTTATACTGACTGAGCCACTTTGTTCTAACGCCAACAAAAATTCATGGCGTAAAAAAGGATCATTATTTTCCACCAAACTGTTCCAGCTAACAGCATCCACTTCTGACATACTCTTAATTTGCTTTATAACCATATCCAATGAATAAACCTTTCTCGCAAGCATGTGAAAATAACAAACTTCCTATTCTACAGAAAATAGCAACGGTCTTTACTGAATCCAACACGGTTTGGGAAATTGGCAGCGGTACAGGACAGCACGCCTGTTATTTTGCAGAACATCTTCCGCATTTAACATGGCAACCGACAGACCGCGCCGAAAACCTAGCAGGTATAAATAACTGGATTAACGATGCTGCTCTGATGAACTTGAATAAAGCACTCGCTTTAGATGTTGCTGAAAAAAACTGGGAATGTGAAAAAATTGATGCTTTATTCACCGCCAATACTTTACATATTATGAGCTGGCAAGAAGTAGAATTATTTTTCGCAGGTTTGAAAAAATATCTATCCGAAAAGGCAGTCGTTTGTATTTATGGCGCCTTCAATTACAACGGTCACTATAGCAGTGCCAGTAATGCACAGTTTGACCAATGGCTTAAAGCGCGTAACCCGCAAAGTGGAATTCGTGATTTTGAAGACATAGAAAAATTAGCGAAGTCAGCAAATTTAAAAATAGAAAATGATTTTGCGATGCCTGCAAATAATAGATTATTAATGATGCATTCATATGCTAACGATTAACTGGAGGCGCGACTTTTAGTCGCGCACGAGACCTAAAAACATGGCTCTTTAGGGTTTCCTGTGAAAATACGAAAGTAAGGACTGGCAGTCCTTCCGTAGACGATGAAAGACAAGAGAGGACAGCCAGCCCTGTAGCCAAAATACCTCGATTTCACGGAAGATACTAAAGAACCGATATTTTTAATCGCTGGACTTAATGATAAAAAGCCCAGCAATACTTAAAATGACTAAACATTAAGCAAAACTAAACGCCGCGCCTAATAAACCACCAAAAACACCACCCCAAACGACTAGCCAACCTAAATGCTCGCGGATAATGTTTTGTACCATTTCTTTGACCATTTCAGGGGTTAATTCGCTTAAACGCTTATCAATGACGGTTTCGATTTTTCCTGTAATATCTTCACCAATTTTGTGGGCATTTAAGCCTTCTTGTAGCGCGGCTTTAAATTTATCAGACTCCACCATTTCGCTTAAAGTATTGCGCATTTTTTCGGTAAATGGTTCTTTAATTGGCACTAATGCCTCTTCACCGCCCATCATTTGCAACATGCCACCGAATGACGATTCCATAATCGCTTCGACTAAGCCTTCATAAACTTTATCGTAATCGACTGCATTTAAGATAGGGTCGAGGTTTAATACTTTGCTGCCTTCTTGTTCTTCGGTTTCGATGAATTGTTCAATGTTTTCAACGGTGAAAAATTGCTCCATCATTAATGATTTGATGGAGATTTTGAATTCTTCAAAGCGTTCAGGAATCACGCCTGAGCCATATAAGAAAGGAACTTTTTCAAATAACATGTGAATCGCTAACCAGTTGGTAATCGCACCAGAAAGGGCGAAAAAACCGATAGACTTTAATAATTCACACTGTAAAGGGTAAGCAATTCCTATAATAATTAACGCAATTAAATTGGTTATGACACTTTTATTTACTAACTTTTTCATTTCTTACTATTAATTAATTTAAACAACATTTTTTGTATTTTTTACCGCTACCACAAGGACAAGG
>WTBX01000277.1 GCA_013138855.1 Methylococcaceae bacterium | reverse complement strand
CACAACGAAAACGATAAATGCGTTCTTCGAGAAGGTTATTTTTTAAAATATCTTCTAATTGAAACGTGCCTGTTTTTTCAGCCTCACCTTCAATAGTCACACTCCACGGTGTTGTTTTTAAACCGCGAGCTAATACCGTTGAATCGGTTTTATTGGTGGTAAATTCGTAATAATTGGTATAGTTAGCAGCATCTTCAAAATCAGTGACTTCTAAGGGGGCTGAATGTTTACCTATCGGTATATTTGTATAAGCTTTAGCAGCTTGGGATAGTTCAGGAATCAATAAGCCAACTGTTGAAGCCGCCGCCGCTTTAATTAATTTTCGACGATTTTTAAAAACTGTTTCATCGGTAATTTCACTGCTTTTAATATCACTTGTACTTTTAATAATCACGCGGGTCTTCTCCTTAGAGAGTTAAGTTATTAACTGATGTTACGCAAAATTAATTATCCACGAAAGGTACGAAATAAAACCGAGAATCACATAAGGCTGGCGGCTAGCTGCCAGGTAAGTGTTCAGTCCCCCTCTTAAAAAAGAGGGGTTAGGGGAGATTTTATTAAATAAATCCCCCTCAATCCCCCTTTTCCAAAGGGGGAGGTGAATACTTACGCTGCCAGTCCTCTAAAACGTGGGGAAGGGCTTCGCCCTTCAGCTTGCCGCCAGTCTTTTTAAGCCCACAGGTCAAACTTTTTTAAACTTCATGTTCTTCATGCGCTTCATGGTAAAAATAAAGGTTCTTCAGCATCCCTTGTAGAACCGAAGCCATTTAGCATCAGGACTGGCAGTCCTTTTTTGATTTCCATATTCCAAAGAAAGGACTGCCAGTCCTTATTTCGGTATTTTCACATCTTTGCATAACATTCAGTTATTAATGAAAATCAGATATTTCTTTATTTATCATAATAACGATTCTTTATCATCGACGATAAATTTACGTCGCAGCCAATAATCAACACTCACATAACGCCCTGAACCGATAAAAAATAACACCAACAGCATAATAAAATAAGTGGTGGCAAACTCAATACCGTTATTTAAAACCACAAAATTACCATTTTCTGTCAGCCAGTCATAATTGCCATATTGTTGGAGCATATTTTTAGCTTTATCTAAGCGTTCTATCGCGCCTATGGTTCTATCGGTTGCAAACAAACCGCTACTGGTCGCAATCGCCAACCAACCGTGTTTTAAATGTACGGTGATTGCGGCAATTGCCATCGTAATCATCAAGGGGATAGAAATTAAACGCACTCCAAAACCCAATAATAAAAAAACCGCCCCTAAAACCTCTGTCGTAGCGACTAAAAAAACTAATAAATAGGGTAGCGGTAAACCTAATCCCCAGTCATCATTACCAAACCATTCTGCGGTATCGGTGAAACTGCCGAATTTTTTAGTTCCCGCCATCCAAAAAATAGGCACTAAATATAAACGCAAAAGTAACGGTGCTAAAAAATCTAAAAACTTCGCCTTATCACATAAAAGTGTCATCATTTCCGCAATTTTCGCGGCTTTGTGTTGAAAAATAGGCAGTTTTTCAATTAGAGTAGTGATAACTTTATTATCCATTGCTGCTCTCCATATTTTTATTTTTTATATTTGAATGATGAAAAATCGAGTTAACAATTTGTTTGCTGATATTCCTGAACCATTATCCACAGAATATTTTCAAACTTTATTACAAAATTCGCATCTTACGCTTGAACGCATTATTTCTAAAGGACATTTCGATAATACAGGAGACTGGTATGACCAAGATTCTGATGAATGGGTTATACTGTTAGCAGGTCAGGCAAGATTACAATTTGCAAAAGATGACGCTCTTATCGACTTAAAAGCGGGTGATTATCTTTTTATTCCTGCACACGAAAAACACCGCGTCGATTGGACAGACCCTACAGTTGAAAGCATTTGGTTAGCACTTCATATAAACGATATAAACGAGAATTCTCATGCCTAATATCATTTCTTTTTTATTACTTAGCCTTGTTATTTTTATCAGTGCTTGTGATGTTCCGCAATCGCAAAACTCAAATAACACTCAAAAAAATTCTATTACTAACGCCTTGCTTTCTAACCCTGTAAAGTCAAAGCCTTTTAATTTAGATAAGGCGAAACAGCAATATGCAGGAATTGAATTAACGGTTGCCGATATTAGTGAACAGAATTACAACAATGGCTCGGCTTTAGCGGTGACGTTAACCACACCCTTGAATCCTGCCGAAGATTTTCAATCGTTTTTTAAAGTCAGCGATAAAGATGGGCAAGTTATTGCGGGCAGCTGGGAATTATCAAACAGTGGGCTAGTGGCGTATTTTCCGACGATCGAACCTTCAAGTCATTATATTGTGGATGTTATCGGTGGTTTAACGAGTGCGACAGGTAAACAATTAGCCACGGCTTCAACTCAAAAAATTAAAACCCGCAAAATGCCCGCGCAATTACGCTTTGCGAGTAAAGGCTCGGTGTTGCCGTCTAAATTGGTCAAAGGTCTGCCTGTTGTCGTGACCAATATTAATGCGATAGATGTGAATTTTCATCGTATTAAAGGCGATAAAATTAACCAATTCTTACAAGAATGGCGCGGAAAGCAACGTCAATACAGTTATTATCTAAAAAAATACCAAGCCTTTAGCGAACTGGCTTATACAGGTCGTTTCGATTTAAATCCTCCTAAAAATACGCGCTATACCACGCATTTAGATTTAGCCTCGATTGATGAGTTGCAAAAATCAGGCGTTTATTTAGCGGTGATGAAAAAAGCAGGGGATTATGAAGAGGAATATCAAGTCACTTATTTTGTCGTCAGTGATTTAGGACTTCATGCCAGAATGTACAAGGATAAACTTGGCGTACAAATTAGCTCCTTAAAGGATGGTTCTGCGGTTTCAGGCGTGGATTTAAGCTTATTAGATACTAATGATAAAGAACTTTCTAAGCTAGAAACGGATGCTAATGGTCAAGCGCATTTTAGCAGTAGTGCTAAAGCGAGTTTATTGATTGCTAAAAAAGGCGATAATATTTCAATTTTGCGATTAAATTCTCCTGCATTAGATTTATCAGAATTTAAAGTAGAAGGGCGCGAACAAAAAGCCATTGAAACCTTTATCTACAGTGCTAGAGATATTTATAGGGCAGGCGAAACCATTACCTTTAGCGCGATTTTGCGTAATGTCGATGCACAAAGCATGAAAGCTCCGCCTGTGAATGCGGTGATTAAACGTGCTGATGGTCAAAAAATTAAATATTTCACTTGGCATCCAGATTCAGAAAC
>WTBX01000258.1 GCA_013138855.1 Methylococcaceae bacterium | reverse complement strand
GGGAACAGTTCGGCCTTTTTAAAATCATTTTATTAATGTGGAGTTTGCGCCTGCGCTATTGGCTAGGAGAATCACCCAAAAAACTAGCCGAGCTTTATCATCAAGGACGATTTATGTAATTCGCTCTACTAATAATCTATGTAACTGCTCAGGGTACACGGAACCGCGACTTTTAGTCGCGCACGAGACCTAAAAACACCTCCAAAATCTATAAATTAGACAGATTAAAATAAGATTGTTTTAAAATTCATGCATGAAACTTCGTGCGCGACTTAAAAGTCGCGGCTCCGCCTAAATAGTTACAAATCTGTTTGAGCTATCACAATACATTTTCCGTAGTTTGCAGTAGAATGAAACGAGAACATAATAATCACCAAAAAAACTTAAACTAAATATTGTAAACTTTCAGTTCCTTATGGAAACGCAGCTTTAGCCGCATCGCGTGCTGCTAAAGGATTCGCTTCCAGTTAATCTTTTTATAGGACACAGCTCATGGCTAAACGATCTTATAATGAAAACTGGTATGACATAGATACGCAGCTTTATGACAAGACAGGGACGGTGTTTCGGTCAGTCAAAAAAATGCTCGGCGTTAATATGAAGCTGCACACCGACGACCAGACTGCTGACGGTGATATTTTTCTATTCAATCATTTCGCACGCTTTGAAACCTTCATCCCGCAATTTTTAATCTACGAACGTACTGGTGCTTATAGCTGCGCGATTGCTGCGGGAGAATTTTTTAAAGAAGAAACTATGCTGGCTAAATATCTTCGGAATGTCGGTGTTTTTCCTCATGACCACCCTAACCTTTTCCCTTTATTAGCCCGGCAAATTTTTCGCGGTCGCAAAGTCATCATCTTTCCCGAAGGGGGCATGGTTAAAGACCGTAGGGTTTTAGATAAACACGGCAATTATAGTATTTTATCGCGAATAACAGGTGAGCGGCGCAAGCACCATACGGGCGCGGCTGTATTAGCGCAAGGCATTGAAGCGTTTAAAGCGACCATTCGCAATGCCTATTGTCAAAAAGATCACAAAAAACTCTTGCGCTGGAAAGAAGAGTTGCAATTAGACAGCATGGAGCAATTGCTCTCCACCGCCTTAAAGCCTACTTTAATAGTCCCTTCCAATATCACCTTTTACCCTATTCGTGGTTCTGAAAATTGGCTAAAACAAGGCGTAGAGTTATTCGCTGATGGCTTAAGTTTACGACAAACCGAAGAGTTGCTCATCGAAGGCAATATCATGCTTAAGGACACTGATATGGATGTACGCTTAGGTGAGCCTGTAGACCCTTATCAAGTCTGGCATTGGTGGAATCGTTATTTATTAGAATTAGTCATGCCAGAGCTTGAATCTTTGGATGATATTTTTAAACTGCACTCTTCCCCTAAAAATTACAAACAAAAATTGTTAGGTGCGTATTTTAAAAAAAGTGCAGCCGCCACACGCAACCAATATATGGAAGATATTTATGCGAATGTCACTGTAAATCTCAGTCATTTAGCGGCAACCTTAATCATGTGTTGCATTAACAAGGAATTACACAAAATTGAAAAGTCACATTTTTATACCTCACTCTATATCGCAGTAAAATACCTGCAAAATAATCATAAAGTAAACTTACATCGCAGTCTATTAAACCCTAATGATTACAGTGACTTAATTACAGGAGAAAATAAGCGTTTTGAGCATTTTATTTGTGTTGCTAAAACTAATGGTTTATTAATTGAACATGAAAATCATTATCAATTTTTACCCAAGCTTTATACAGATTACGATGTTGATAGTATCCGTTTAGAAAACCTGATTGCCGTTTATTATAACGAAGTTGCACCGATTAAAGAGGTTAAACAAAATCTAGTCAAAGCCTTAAAAAGTTATAGCAAAATCAAACCACAACAATTGGCGGAATGGCATTTTGAGGATGAATATCGCTTATTAGCATGGGAAAAAAATTATTACGATAGACCTCAGTATAATGATATTAATAAGCTAGAAACCTTTAGTGATGACCCTTCGCCTTTTTTACTGCACCCTAAAAAACCAAATGGCATCGGCATTTTATTAATTCATGGCTTGTTAGCCAGTCCTGCTGAAGTTCATGGCTATGGGATGCATATTTGTGAACAAGGCTTCACCGCATTAGGCATCAGACTTAAGGGGCATGGCACTTCACCTTACGCTTTACGGGATCATAATCGAGAAGACTGGTATGCCTCCGTTAAACGCGGTTATAAAATTCTTCAAACTTATTGTGAAGATATTGTTGCTATCGGATTTTCAACAGGGGGCGTACTCGCGGCAAAACTAGCTATTGAAAAAGATATTCAATTACTAGGAATGGCGGTTATCGCAGTGCCATTAAAATTTGTTGATAAATCATTTATGCTTGTACCATTATTACACGGCAGCAATAAATTGCTGGATAGCATCAGCTCTTTAAAAGGCTTAAAACCTTTTATGGAAAATATTCCCGAACACCCTACCGTTAACTATAGAAGCACCCCTGTTACCAGCCTTTACGAACTGCGTTTATTAATACAAGAAGTCGAAGCTATTTTAGAACAGGTTAAATTACCTAGTTTGGTGATTTATGCCGATAAAGATCCCGTAGTTTCTATTGAAAGTGCCAATGAATTTATGGAAAAATTAGGCAGCAAAAATAAACAATTAACCATTATTCACACCGAGCATCACGGTATTTTGATGGACAATTCTGAGAATACGTGGGATGTGATTGATAATTTCTTACATGAATTAAAAGAAAAACATAGTGCGATCACTAAATGAACAGCGGTGAAGATATTAAGCAATGTGATCTCTGCACATTGTATAATGGAAGTATTTTTAATATTCCTTTAGTTTAAAATCAGCA
>WTBX01000152.1 GCA_013138855.1 Methylococcaceae bacterium | reverse complement strand
CGCGGTTTCAAAAAAATTAAAATAGAGGAAAATTTATCATTAGGTATTTATTTCCACATAATTTATAGATTTTACGCTTTTAAGTAATTTAAAAGTAGTGTTGTGAGTTCATTGTGAGAACTTTTTTTCAACAACCTGAACTATGCCATGTCTCATTTTTTACTAAATAAATGAGTGATTTTAAATCATCAAGGTTTTAAAAACCTCGAAGGTTTTTGTATCTACTTTAAAAAGATAGGGTGACTATAAACGGAGCCGCGACTTTAGTCGCGCACGAGACAGCATACATAAGCGATGGAGCTAATAACCGCCACCGCGACTGAAGTCGCAGCTCCGAATTACCCTGAAATTTAAAGTACTTACATATATTTTTGGTTCTTTAGGATTTCCCGTGAAAAGTAGAAGTAGGACTGGCAGTCCTTCCTCAGAATATGCAAATAGCTAGAGGACTGCCAGTCCTTTTTTAGCAATTACCTAAATTTCACGGAAGATACCGAAGAGCCATATTTTTACCATGAAGGGCATGAAGAACATGAAGATAAAATCTTTGAAACTTCATGTTCTTCATGGTTCATAAGTTTTCCTCAGTTGCATTCCTAAGAGTAAGGTGGGTGATGAAAATTAAGGCTTTTGGGCATTCTTAATTTCTCGCTTTACAGTTTAAATCGGAGTCCAATAGCTTTAGCTATTGGCGAGTCACGAAAATAGCTAAATTAAAAGGGTCTTCTGGATTTCCCGTGAAAACGCAGATGTAAGGACTGGCAGTCCTTCCGTAGAGTATGAAAATCAAGAGAGGACTGCCAGTCCTTTTGCTAAATTACTTGAGTTTCACGGAAGATCATGAAGAGCCAATTAAAAGGAAAAACCTTAGCTAATAGCCCTTGAGGTCAGTTGACTTGTTTTGAAAAAATACCTCTTGAAATTCTCTGCAAAATGGATTGTTTTTGGATAACCTCCTCGTATTCGGAATACTTTCTCTGTCTCTAAAGTCGCTGCTCCAATAGTTAATGATTGCCTGTCCTTATTTCTGCATTTTTACGCCCCCTCCCAGAAGAACCTAAAATAACTCCCCCCCTTTTTTTATAAGAGGGAGATGAATGCTTGCTTTTATTTATTTCCCTTATTTCACGAGAGGACAGTCGATCCTTTTTCTGATGTTTTCACGAAAGCCTAAATATTGGCTCTTCGGTATCTTCCGTGAAATTTAGGTGATTTCTAAAAAAGGACTGGCAGTCCTCTCGCTATTCTCATGTTCTGTGGAAGGACTGCCAGTCCTACTTCTGCTTTTCACGGGAAATCCTAAAGAGCCTAAATATTTAATAGGGCATTATTAAGCTACCTGTTTGAGACAAAAAATTATAAAAATATGTTATATGACACAATTTTATTGGGTCAAATACCATAGTTATTTTCGGGTGGTTAAAGGTTTTTTTGTAAGTATTTGATTACAAAACATTTAATGGTATTTTTGGAGTGCTTATTTTTAAAAACTTACATTGGTTTTTTATAACATATTGTTTTTATTATATTTTTTACTCGATTAATAGTTAAATATATTTACTGGGTATTATTTTATATGATTAAGGTAATAAAATTATTTAATAAATAATTTTATCATAAGATACTGATTTTAATAGTTTTATATTTATCACCTTATTAATTGCAATGAAAGAATATTAGAATATATTTATTTTGGTATGTGATTTGCTGTATTTATATTAAAAATTGCTAATAAAGTTCAAATTTAATTTTTAAGATCTACGTCTTACCAATATTTTCAAACAGTCTTATGCTAAAAAAAACACCTCATTACCTTTCTTTTCTCCTTATTTTTTTTATGGGAGTCTCTCTTAATTTTGCCGTAGCAGAAGAGGATTTATTGCTTGATGCTGGCGATGATTTGTCTTTAGATTTAGGTGAATCTTCTGCTGATACTAAAAAACCCTCTGACGGTGAAAAAGTTGATTCTGAGGATGCTCATGCCGCTTTGTTTTATGAAAACAAGTTTCCTTCGGCTTCAACTTGCCAAACCTGTCATAAAAAACATTATGAGCAATGGTCGGCTTCACCTCATGCTTATGCACAAATGAGTGTGGTTTCCAATTCTATGGCTGGCACGATGTTAAAACGTACTGGCGGGACGATTGGGGATTTTTGTTATCGCTGTCATAACACGGTGGGGATGAATCTGGAAGAAGATTTGTTTATGAGCAGTATGGATAGACACCCGACCTCACGCGAAGGGATTACTTGCGTCACTTGTCATCGTATGGATAAAAACTACGGTAAAGTTGGCGGACGTTTTGCGGTGGTTCAAGGTGATATTACGACCCCTGTTTATGGACCTACAGGCGGCGAAAAGTTAAAGGAAATGCGTGATAACCCAGAAGTAAGGGTGACGGATGATCCTGATGCTAAGGGGCGTAAGATTCATAGCGATGCGAAAAAATTTAGCTATATGTCTAAACCCGGTATGTGTAGCACTTGTCATTCGGTTATGTTGAATAATGGAATGCGGATTGAAGAGACCTTTACCGAATATAAACGCTCACCTGCGGCTCAACGTGGTGAAACTTGTCAAGATTGCCATATGAGTAAAGAGCAAGGCATAGCCTCAGGTTATGACTTTGGTTCGGCTGCGACAGTGGGCGGTATTGATTCACCTCCGCGTAAATTAACCAACCATTCCTTTGCAGGCCCTGATTACTCATTAATTCATCCTGGTATTTTTCCTCATAATCCCGAAGCGCAAAAAATGGCGACGATTCGTGAGTGGATTACCTTTGATTATAAAGCAGGATGGGGGACTGATAAGTTTGAAGATAGTGTCACAAAAAGTTATGAATTTCCTAAGCGTTGGTCGTCGATTGATGATCGTTACGATGCGCGTAAAGTTATTGATCTTCAATTGAAAAAGCTAGATAAAGCCAGTGCCATGCGTAAAGCTCTTTTACAAAAAGGTTATAAGCTTGGCGGAATGGAAGTCTCAGAAAGCAATGCAGACGGTATTGATTTTAAAGTCGAATTTGTCAACGGCACTGACGGACATCACGCCCCTACAGGATTTGAGCGGGTAGTTTTTTTACAAGTAACTGTTACCGATAGCACAGGCAAAGCGATTTTTAAATCAGGTGATTTAGATCCAAATGGCGATTTGCGTGATTTACATTCCGCTTATGTGCATAACGGCGAACTGCCACGCGATGAGTATTTATTTAATCTACAAAATAAATTTATTACTCGTAATATTCGTGGTGGCGAGCGTGAGCAAGTTTTAGGTGCCAATCTGTCTGTTGACCCATTACCGCATGTGCGCCCAGCTACGTTATCAAGTTTGTTATTAGGTCGTCCATTAGGGGGGCGCATACATCGTAAAGGTATCCCCGCAGGTCAAACACGTTGGGCTGATTATCATGTTGATGCAGAGTTATTAACAGGAACAACACCGCCTTATAACGCTAATGTAAAAATTATTGCAGGGATGATTCCTGTCAATTTAGTTAATGATGTTAAAGAAGTAGGTTTTGATTTTAATATGACACCGAGAGAAGTCGCCGATAATTTAGTGGCAGGTCATCAAGTGTTATGGGAGCGTGATATTGATGTAACGCAAGTTAAAACTTACGAAAAGTTAGCTAAATAAGGGGCAAGGGAATGACTACAAAAATGAAACGCTTAAACCTAGCATTATCTTTATTATTAGGATTTAACTCAACAGTCGCACTTGCTTCATCAAATGACTCAAGTCGGATTCCTGATGTTTATGTGCCATTACAAGTCGATGATGTGCCAGCTAGACCCGAAGGCTTTATTGAAATTGGGGATAAGTTTTTAGGCAACAATGCGCCGCCAGCAGGTTTTACCTTACCGACTGGCGCAGTTTGGCAACCGTCTTTATTTGTCTTCGGTAACTATCGAACCGCACTGCAAACCTTTCAAAAAGACCAAAAAACCACCACTGAATGGGCAAACCGTTTAGATTTATTCGCTAATTTACGTTTAACAGGTACAGAGCGGCTTTTAGTCGGCTTTAGACCGTTTGATAAAGACGGTAAATTTGCAGGCTATGATTTTGAAGCCAATAACGATAACGATTGGCGTGAAGAAGGTTTGAATATGGATATTCAAACGCTATTTTTTGAAGGGGAATTAGGAGAGATTTTTCCATTCTTAGACCCCGATGATAACGGTTATGCGGATATTGGCTTTTCGGTCGGTAGACAGCCCTTTAATATTCAAGATGGCTTCATGATTAATGATGTCTTTGATGGTGCGGGTTTAGTTTTTAATGGTTTTGAATTTCCTGGTGCAGCTTATTGGAAAATCACCGCTCTGTATGGCTGGAATGAATTACACCGCCGTAATAATAAAGAAGACCGTAGTTCGCAATTATTCGGTTTATTTAATGAGGTGGAGTTTTTAAAAGCAACCGTCAATTTTGATGTCGCTTATGTGACTTCTGATAATAATGACGAAGGCTTATTTTTAGGCTTAAGTTCGGTTCAACGCTTAGGTATGTTTAATACCACCTTTCGAGCGAATACTTCGATTGCGGTGCAAGAAGAGTCCGCGCAAATGCGTGACGGGACGTTGTTATTTGCTGAGCTTTCATTTACGCCACAAAGCACGCAAGATTTAGCTTACGCCAATGTTTTTTGGGGGATTGATGAATATTCTTCCGCAGGACGAGGACCTTCTAATGGTGGACCTTTAGGACGTACGGGAATTTTATTCGCCGCTGTGGGTTTAGGCGGTTATAAACCAGCTTTAAGCAATAGTGCGGATAAAGCTTTTGGCGGTAGTTTAGGTTATCAAATGTTATTTAATGGTGGCTGGCAGCAGGTTATTGTTGAAGTCGGTGGACGACAAGATACCAGTAGTGCGGTAAGTACCACGGCTATTGCAGCGGCTGTCAGTTATAAGCAACGCTTAGGCAATCATAGTATTGTGCGTTTTGATGCTTTTGCGGGTGATTATGAAAATGATGACAACTTAGGTTATGGCTTTAGAACTGAGTTTCAGTTCAAGTTTTAAAATAAATTTAATTCTCTCACCTCGTTCCACGCGTTGTGTCACTGCCATTAAGTTAAGGAAAAATAATTACAAATCAAAAGGTTATTTGTAGGGTGGGTTAGCTTATCGAGCGTAGCGAGATAACGTAACCCACCATTCACGCGGCATCGGTAGGTTACGTTTTTTCGCTGGGCGAAAAAAGCTAACCCACCCTACAACCTATCTTTTTGAAAATAAACAAATAATTCCTTAACATAATGGTGACGCGCTGCGTGGGAACTAAAAACTAGAAACATCAACAGGAGATACTCATGCAAACAACAAAACTATGGCTAAGCAATTATTTGTTACCTGTTGCTGCAATAGCCTTACTAATATTACAAAGCTTGAATAACAATGTCGTTATTTCCTCATTACTGATTCAAGCAATAGCCGTTTTATTATTATTAGCCGTATTGCTAAGAATCGTTTTATTACTAAAAAACGAATGGCAGCATCATAATTACGAAAAACAACACCAAGACTTAGCGATTAATTATTGGCGACAAAAGATTGCCTTGCCTGTTAATGACCGTTCACAAAAACGCTGGAATGGTCTGCGTATATTTAGAGTGGTAGATAAGGTACGCGAAAGTGATGATATTTATTCATTCTATTTAAAACCGCATGATGGTAAGCCCTTACCTCACTTTCATGCAGGGCAATATTTAAGCATACAAATAAAACATCCTGAAAATAACAAAACTCTAACACGTTGTTATTCCTTATCAGATAGTCATTCAACAGATTATTATCGTATTTCCGTCAAAAAAGAACCTGAAGGCGTGGTGTCTAATTTCTTACATCAACAATTGAAAGTGGGAGATGTGATTGAAACAAAAGCCCCCGCAGGCGAATTTTATTTAGATTTAGAAAAACGTCATCCAGTGGTTTTAATCGCGGGCGGGGTAGGTATTACACCGTTATTGTCGATGCTGAATACACTTGTTGAACAACAAGACTCTCGTGAAGTGCATTTATTTTATGGGGTGCGTCATGGCTCGCAAGTCATCATGAAAGATTATTTGCAAGAGTTAGCGAAAAAAATACCTCAATTTCATCTGCATCTTTGTTATAGCCGTCCAGAATCGGACGATAAGGATTATCAACATCAAGGGCGAATCACGATAGATTTATTACGCTCACAGTTACCTGCAAGTAATTATCATTATTACCTGTGCGGTTCGTTAGCGATGATGGAAGGTTTAAGTGACGATTTAAAAAACTGGGGTGTTCCTAAAAAAGATATTCACTTTGAATCATTCGGTACAGGGCAAAAAAAA
>WTBX01000261.1 GCA_013138855.1 Methylococcaceae bacterium | reverse complement strand
ATAAAGTAATTTTAAATCAATAGGTTAAAACAAACTCCTTACGCTCAAAGTAATTCTAAATCATTAAAAATGACCAAAGGGTGATTTTTTAGCCATTAAGAATTATTTTAGACGGTAGTTGCATTTTGTAACCTTTTGATTTTAAATATTTTTTACTTATTTTTTAAATGAACAACTCTATTAAAATCGCATTCCTAAAGTTAAAGGAAATTTGATTAAAGTAGCATTACTTTCAAAAATAATTAAATTGTAAATAGGTAGGCATTAAATTTGCTTGCTTTTAATAAGGTAATTATTTAAGGTGAGTTATGACTAGAAATTCTGATTTAAATTCACAAGAGATTTTTGAAGCTCTCTTTCAATTATGTACGGAAAAAAAGACGGGTACATTTTTTATTGCAACGGATGAAAATATCTCTTGCCAGATTATTTTGCAAATCGGTGAGATTGCGGCGGCTGTTTATAATAGCCGTATCATGGGTTTTGATGCCTTAAAAAAAATCAAAGCGACTAATGCAGGCCGCTATATTTTTTCTGATGGTTTAATTTTACCAGTCGATGAAACGGCATTGATTGAGCATACTCAAAATAGTTTGAAATTTTTAGGTTTTAGTCAAATTGCTGATGATTCCCAGTCAATTATTGAAGTTCAAGATGAACCAAAACAGCGAGATAATGAAATTGTTTGCACCTATAGAGGACAAAAAATAATTAAAACTAAGGTTCAAGTGCAGCCTTCTGCCGAGCAGAAGGTGAAGCCTAAAAGAATATATCGTGGTCAAGTCGTTCGGGATTAGCGATGTTAGCTGATTTTGAAATTAGTTTTTCTGTTGTATCAATAACATAAAAGTTGTTGTTGTAAAAACTCAGGAATCCGTTGCTCTAGCCAATAACAAGGCTTTAATGGATTATTTCCCGCAATAAAACCCACATGCCCGCCCCCTTGTGTTATTTCTAAAGACACTGACGCTGATAGTTCATTAGTATCGGGAATGACCGCAGAAGTCATAAAAGGATCATCTAATGCCTGAATGATTAGCGTAGGGATGGCAATGTGTTTAATAAATTGTCGAGAACTGGAACGCTGATAATAATCATGCACATTTTTAAAGCCATGCAGCTTTGCCACCACTCTATCATCGTATTCCCAGAAAGAATTAATGGCCGATAAATCCCCTAATTGCTTAATTTTTTCTGCTTCCTTAAGCCTACCTAATTGTTTTAAAGTTAGCTGTTTAATCCTCATATAATGCTTTAATTCTCTAAGCAAACCTAAACGATAAAGTTTAGCAAAGCCCTTATCTAAAGTTGTTGCAGAAACAGCGAGTTCTAAAGGAACTGAAACAGCGACCGCAGCAAATAAATCTACAGTCTTAGTTTTTTCTCCTAACCATTTCAATAACACGTTACCACCTAATGAAAACCCAATGATCGCAAATGCTGTATTCGGTTCACGTTTACGCAAGGTTTGGTAGAGGAAGTTGATGTCTTCAGTTTCACCCGAATGATAGCAACGCGCTAAATGATTAGATTCTCCGCTGCAACCGCGAAAATTTAAAGCCACACTTTTAAAACCTTGTTCTAATAAGCAATATTGCAAACCTTTGAGGTAGCCTGATTCAGAACTACCTGTTAGACCATGTAATAATATGACCAATGGTTTCTGACCTTCACCGCAGCAATCTATATCTAAAAAATCACCGTCATCAGTCATTAAACGCTCTCGTTTTAATAAGGGGGGCGGAGAAATTTTACGCCATAAGGCAGGGTATAACGTTTGTAAATGTGGATTGTTGAGCCACCATGCAGGTTTAAAAGAGCTGTTTATTAACATTTTAGGCTATCAATTTTCAAATATAATGTGAGTGTATCACTGTTATTGGAGCCGCGACTTTTAGTCGCGCACGAAGTTTCATGCATGAATTTTAAAATGAGCTTATTTTAATCTGTCTAATTTATAGATTTTGAAGATGTTTTTAGGTCTCGTGCGCGACTAAAAGTCGCGCCTCCTTCTACGTTAGTATCCCAAAGGGCTATTAACTTAAGGCATGACAAAAAAATAGGAGCTAGACCTCCGAGGTTTTGAAAACCTCGGAGGTCTGAATACTTTAGAGCTTCCAAGAATGACAACAAAATTACAAATACCGTGTTTGCTTGATTGACTGATTTCAGGAATAATCCTCTGTTAGCTAATCGCTTTTTCAGTGTCTTGTGTTTTTTTAGACATTAAGTCATGATACTAAACTATAGTAGTTAGACCTGTTTTTTGTCCCACCTTAAGTTACTTGCCTTTTAAAATTATATGAAAAAGGGCAATTTTGAATATCCCATCAACGTGCTTTTAAACTATTTATAACGATAAATGAAACTTATTCAATTGCTGTTTGTAGAAGATGACATTACGGATCAAATGAGTTTTAAACGCTTTGTTAAGCGTGAAAAATTACTCTATAAATATGATATTGCAGGCTCATTTGCAGAAGCAGTTGAATTATTAAAACAAAATACTTATGAGTTGGTTTTAACCGATCATGCCTTAGGTGATGGCACAGGTTTGGATTTATTTGATTATATTCCTAAAAATACCCCTGTCATTTTTGTTACAGGGGCAGGTAATGAAGAAGTCGCCGTTAATGCAATGAAAAAAGGGGCTTGTGATTATATATCGAAAGATATAGAGGGAAATCACCTTCGTTTATTGCCTATTGTGATTGAAAACGTCTTAAAAGCAAAAGCGATTGAAGTTGAGCTAGAGATTTATCGCAATCATTTAGAATACATGGTTGAACAGCGTACCCTAGAATTAGAGCAGGAAATTAGTAAGCGCAAAATAATTGAACAGCAGCTCAGATTATTGGCAACCAGTTTTGAAACGCATGAAGGTATTGTTATTACTGATGCGAGTGCAGTAGTGTTGCGAGTTAATACCGCTTTTTCAGATATTACAGGTTATAGTGCCGAAGAGGTTATTGGTAAGAATATTAATTTTCTAAAGTCAGGAAAGCAGGATGGAGATTTTTATAAAGCAATGTGGCGACAATTGCTGGAAACAGGAAGATATGAAGGCGAACTTTGGAATCGTCGTAAAAATGGTGAAATTTATCCTGAATGGCTAACGATTACAGGGGTAAAAAATGAAGAGGGAGATGTTTCGCATTATGTGGGATTATTATCAGATATTACTAAACAAAAAAATACTGAAATAGAAATTAAGAAATTAGCCTTTTATGATCCTTTAACCTCTTTAGCAAATCGCCGATTATTGTTAGACAGATTAAATCATGAAATAGCGATTGCTAAGCGTAATAAGATTTTTGGTTCAGTAATCTTTTTGGATTTAGATGGTTTTAAAAGCTTAAATGATAATTTTGGGCATCACATCGGTGATGAACTATTAATTCAGGTTGCAAATCGCTTAAATGAAGTTTTCCGAGAAGAAGATACGGTATCCAGATTAGGAGGCGATGAATTTATTATTTTGATTCATGCCGAAGAGCCAGATTTAAAAATAGCAACGAACAATGCGATGTTAATTGCAGAAAAAGTATTAGAAAAATTAAATGCGCCTTATTTTATCAATGAACATAAACATCAATTTACTTCTAGTATTGGTGTGACATTGTTTCCTTGTACCACATTTGAGCCAGAAGAGATTTTACAAGCGGCCGATAAAGCCATGTACCAATCTAAAAATGATGGCAAAAATACGATTAACTTAAATTAATATACGGAAACGCGACTTTTAGTCGCGCACGAGACCTAAAAAATATCTTTAAAATCTATAAATTTAGATAGCTTAAAATAAGCTCGTTTTAAAATTCATGACTGAAACTTCGGGCGCGACTAAAAGTCGCGCCCCCACCTTGAGTTGTTACAAATTAATGATAAATTGTTAATTAACAATTATTTTTTAATAACCCCTGTTTCTATTATTTTTTCCCATACTTTAGCAACGGCTGCTTCCATAGAGTATTTTGAGGTATCTATGCATAGCTCAGGATTCTCAGGGCATTGATAGGGATCATCTATCCCCGTAAACCCTTTAATTTTTCCTGCTCGCGCTTGTGCATAAAGCCCTTTGCGGTCGCGTGATTCACAGGTTTCTATCGGAGTTGCGACATGAATTTCGATAAAAGAGCCATATTGCTCAATCATTTGTCTAACTTTACTGCGAGTGCGTGTGTAAGGTGCAATCGGAGCGCAAATTGCCACGCCGCCATTTTTAGTGATTTCACTGGCAACATAGCCAATGCGTAACACGTTTAAATCTCGATGTTCTTTTGAGAAATTTAATTCGCTAGACAACATGTTTCGTACTACGTCACCATCCAATAAGGTCGCTTTGCGTCCACCGTATTCTAAAAACTTAACTAAAATTCCATTTGCTAGTGTGGATTTTCCCGAACCTGAAAGCCCTGTAAAAAATATAGTCGCCCCTTGTTTAGATCTAGGCGGTAAGGTTGCATGTAATTCCTCCACAATTTCAGGGTAGGCAAACCAGCTTGGAATTGCCTCGCCTTTTTGCAGTAAATGTCTTAATTCTGCGCCTGATAAATAAAGCCCTTCTTCACCTTGTAATAATTGCTTTTCTTCACAAAACTCGCCTCTGTCGGGTGCGTACAGTAAAAACGGTGCAGGTAAAATTTTAATCGCTAATTCATTTTGATGTGCTAACACCAGTTGTTGCGCGGCTTTTACATCATAAAAACTACCACCGCGATTACTACGCCCAGGCCCTGCATGATCTCTGCCCACGATAAAATGACTAAAACCGTAATTTTGGCGAATAATAGAATGCCATAATGCTTCTTTAGGCCCTGCCATCCGCATTCCTAAGGGGAGTAGGCTTAATGCCGCAGAATTTTTTGGGTAATAATTCAGAATTTTTTTATAGCAACGTACACGGCTATAGTGATCTATATCTTTAGGTTTTGTTAAGCCGACAGCAGTATGAATCACAAATTGCGCTTGATGTTCTGCCATCAGTCGTTTAGTCATAATCACATGAGAACGATGCACAGGGTTTCGAGTTTGAAAGCCAATAACACGTTCCCAGCCCATCTTTTCAAAATAAGCGCGTAATTCAGTAGGTGTGTGTCGATAGTTTTGATAATCATAATGAAGCGGGGAGGTTACGCCTGTTAAACGTCCCCCTAAATAATAATCGCCTGCTTCATTCATTAAATAATGCACCCCTGAATGGGATTCATCTGTTGTAGCAAAAACAGCTTTAGCTTCATATAGTTTATCTACTTGCCAACAATCGCTGATTTCCATATTAGCAATCAATACACCCTCGGGATCTCGCAAGGCAATGTTTTCACCTGTGTTGATTGATTCGGCAAACTCTGCACAGACATCCAGTGTAATTGGCATCGGCCATAAGATACCATTTTGTAAACGCATAGACGTTAAGACTGAGTCATAATCACCTTTGCTTAAAAAACCTGTGAGCGGTGAAAAACCACCGTTCAGTAATAGCTCTACATCACAAAGTTGGCGTTTAGACAGTGTCCATGACAAGCTGTCTTTACCTTTTTCTTTTTCAGCGTCTATAGAGTGTGCATCAGCATAGAGATTAACTAACTGCCCGCCGTGCGCTGGAATCTGTATTGTCATTGTGTATCCTGTCTGCTACTTTTTTGGAGTGAAAAAACAAGTTTTTTTAGTTTTTCTGAAATTAAACCTGACAGGTCTTCTGGGTTATTTGATGATCTGCGGGAGACCTGTCAGGTTTTCGGGATAAATTTAGAAAGTTGTTAATATCAGATTTCTTAAAATGCCCAAATTTGTGGAATTAACCATAATGCCGTGCTTGCGGTCAGTAAACTAAGCGGAAGTCCTAACTTTACATAATCGCTAAATTGATAACCTCCTGGCCCATAAACCATTAAATTAGTTTGATAACCAATAGGGGTAATAAAGCTCGCAGAGGCCGCAATCATCACCGCCACCGCAAAAGGTGTTTCACTGACTGCCAGCGCATTAGCACCGCTGATCGCAATAGGAAACATAATAATCGCTGCTGCATTGTTAGTTATTATTTCAGTTAATATACTGGTAATTAAATAGATTAGTATCAATAAAAACCAAGGATTATCACCCGCTAACAATAAAGCTTGTTCTGCAATCATCGTTGCTAACCCTACTTTTTGCACCGCTGCACCCAAGCCAAATGCACACGCTATAACTAATAGTACAGGATAATCAATATTTTTTTGTGCGTTATCTATCGTCAAACAACCTGTTAATAACATAGCCCCTGCTGCCAGTAATGCCGCTTGTAAAATAGAGAGTAAACCGCTCATCGCTAACATTAACATTAATAACATAATAATGATGGCTCTAGGGGCGTGTTCGTGGCGGACATGAGAGGAATTTTCTAATTTACTGATTAATAAAAAATCACGACTATTACGGTATTTAAATAAAAATCCCTTTTCAGCTTCAATCAATAAGGTATCACCGGGTTGTAAACAAATATCACCGACTTTACCTTTAATACGTTGCCCATTTCTGGAAACTGATAACACCACCGCATTGTAACGATGTCTAAACCGCGCCTTACGAATATTAATACCAATCACAGGGGATTCAGCCGAAACCACCGCCTCAAATAAACGGCGTTCATGTTGCTGTCCATCGAGTTTAAATAACTGTTTAGTTGCAACCACTAAACCTTTAATGCGGCGTAATTCAACGACTGATTCTACCGCCCCAGCAAACACCAAATGGTCGCCTGAATGAATCATGGTATGGGGAGAAATAACAGGGAATATTTGATCTGCGCGAACAATTTCAACCAAAAATCAACCGGGTAAATTACGCAAACCTGCATCAGCAACGCTTTGACCTGCTAGTTCACAACCCGCTTCTACATACATTTCCAACAAATATTCACGCGTATTTTTAAATTGTTCTATCGCACCGACTTTATCAGGTAGAATTTTTTGTCCGATAGTTAATAAATAAAGACAGCCGACTAAGGTAATCGGTACGCCTACCGCTGATAATTCAAATAAACTAAAACCTGCAAATCCTGATTGACGCATCAAGCCATCAATAACTAAATTAGTACTCGTACCGATTAAAGTACAAGTTCCGCCTAAAATTGAGATATAACTTAACGGTAATAAAAATCGTGATGCTTTAAAACCAGAGCGTTTGCACCAGTCTTGAACTGCGGTAGTAAACATCGCTACTACGGGACTATTGTTAATCACCGCGCTCATGGTTGCCGCAGGGATTAACAAGCGGATTAATGCCATCGACTGACTTTGCGGTTTGCCTAGCATAATACGACTTAACCATGCGACAGTTCCTGTTTCACGCAGTCCTGCGACCACCATATAAAGAATGGCAATGGTAAACATTCCTGTATTAGAAAACCCAATTAAACCTTCCTCAGGCGATAAAATACCAGAGATGAGTAAAAATCCAAGCGCAGAAACCAGCACTATATCGGCAGAATAGCGGTTACTTGCCAATAGCATCAAGGTACAGGTTAGCAGGGTGGCAACAATCCAAATGTCAGTGAGCATTAATACAAGAAAACCTTTAAGAATTAGAACGGTGACTTTATCGCGTTTTCACATTAATATCGGAGTCCAATAGCTTTAGCTGTTGGCGTAGCTCGAAAATAGCGAAGGCTATTTCACTTCGTATAATCGTGAAAATTTAAAACTAAAAAGTCATCTATAAAGCTTAATTATAACGGATGCAGACGCTTAAACTTAAATTGAAGCGATTATTAATCGTTTAAGCTTAGTCATTTCACTCTAGGAGTCAGACATGTTTAAAAAAATACTGTTGATTTATTTATTATTTTTATCGCCTGTTATCTTAGCGGATAGCAAAACCTCCCCGCGAGCCAAACAAATACTCGCAGAAATTGATGACCTTTGGCGCGGAAAATCTTCTCACGCCATCACCCGAATGCAAGTTAAAACCAAACATTACACCCGCACGATGCGTATGGAAGGTTGGTCTAAAGGTAAGGAAAAAACCTTATTCAAAATTTTAGAACCCTTGCGCGAAAAAGGTTCGGTGACTCTAAAATCGGGCAATAATATTTATACCTATTTACCTAAAACCGATCGCACCATCAAATTAACCAGCGGCATGATGATGGGGTCATGGATGGGCAGTCATTTCACCAATGATGATTTAGTCAAAGAATCACGTTTAGAAGAAGACTATGAAGCTGAAATTAGTTTTGAAGGGGATAGAGAGGGCAGGGCAGTAATTGAATTTACCCTGATTCCTAAAATAGATGCGGCAGTGGTTTGGGGAAAATTAGTGCTAACGGTGTTAGCCGATGGTTATATTCCCATTGATGAATTTTATTATGATGAAGATATGTTATTGGCGCGGACTATTATTTTTGAGGATATTAAAAAACTAGGTGGACGCGATAGACCTGCAATTTTGCGCGTGATTCCCGCAGATAAACCTGATGAATTTACTGAATTTGTTTATGAAAGTTTAGAATTTGATATAGATGTGAGCGAGCGTTTATTTACCTTATCAAGTCTGAAAAAACGCTAATGTTTATTGCGCAGCAGATAGTTTTTCTCTGGTTCCCATGCGCGTGTGGGTGCTAGATAATCTTAGTAGCTTAGGACGTGAGTTATTCGACTGGCTTAATGGCATAGTTAGTAATTTGTTATTTCTTAAATGTTACAATAGCTAAAACAGCCAACTTATATAGAGTTAAAAATGACATATCCCGTTAATAATTTAGACGATGCTTATAACGCTTGTAATCCAGATAAACCTTTAGAAGTGAATGATTCGCGTTATTTAGATTTAAAAGAAGTTAGAAATAATCAAAATGTTAGTACCTTATTGAGAGTCATTAAGCGCACCACGCAAACAGGCGATTTTTGTAAACAACTTTTAACAGGGCATACAGGCAGTGGTAAATCTACCGAATTAAAACGCTTGCAAAGTCAACTGGAAGAGGCTCTCTATTTTGTGGTGTATTTAGATGTCGAATCGAGTTTAGATTTACAGCAAATCACTTATCAAGATGTTTTGCTAAATATTGCTCAAGAGCTGGTTAATCACTTAGCAAGTACAAATATTGAGTTAGATAGTTCGCTACTTAATGATTTACAGCAGTGGTTTGCAGATAGAATTGTCAGCGAAGATTATGTTAAAGAAGTTAAAGCAAGCGCGAGTGTTAGTGGACAAGCAGGGATTGACATTCCTTTTATTGCCAAATTATTAACTAAATTAACAGGTGAAATTCGTAGCGGTAGCAGTCGCCGTATCGAAATTAGGCAAAATATAGAAAAAGAGCAACAAAGTTTTATTGCCAAGTTGAATGATTTATTACTGGCAGCGCGTATCAAGTTAAAAAATAAAGAGCATACGGATTTAGTCATTATTATTGATGGCTTAGAAAAAATTAAACAAAAAAATGTTTATGATGCTTTGTTTTTAGAACATTCTGAGCAGTTGACCGATATAGACAGTCACACTATTTACACTATTCCCGCCGCTTTAAGTTTTCATACTAATTTAGGTAACTTTTTTTCAGACGAGGCTTTTTTTATTCCGATGGTGAAATATGAAACGCCTGAAGGAAAGCAACGTTTAACGGAGTTAGTCAATAAACGCCTTAATGTTGCTGCTCTTTTTGAAAACCCCTTGTTTTTGGATGATTTAATTGCGATGTGTGGCGGCTCAGTGCGTGATTTATTACGCTTAATTCGCACCGCAACCGATACCGATAGTGAGAAAATTCAAGCCGAAGATATTGCGCGTGCGATTAGCTCTTTAGTTAAAGTTTATGACCGTTTGGTTTGGGAAGAGGATGTTCCATTGTTAAAGAAAGTTATGATTGATAAACGGGTGGTTAAAACTGAGGATAAAAAATATGAGCGGCTTTTAAGTAATCGTTTGATTCATGAATATGAGAACGGTAAACCGTGGGCAGCTTTGCACCCTGCTTTGACTAGAATTACTTGGTTGCAAACGGCATTATCAGGTTAATAAATGAATCAGTCATTGGACGAGGCGATTGAGTTACATCCGAGTTTAAAATTTTTTTTAAAAGCGATGCAGCGTTGTAACGGTTTTGGTTTGTATTTTTTGCGCTGTAATACGCTGGATTTACGCGATGAGTTGTTACCTGTTATTAAAGGGGCGTTAGCTAAACCGATTGTTGAGTTGGATATTGACCCTAAGAATGATATTTATGTGGATGCTCAAGTTTCGCAGTTAATGGAAACTGCGCCTGATAATGCGGTGGTGTTTATTTATGGTTTAGAGAAGCTGTTTTATTTAAAGGAGCGTCCTTTAATGGAGGAGCTAAACTGGCGGCGTGGTCATTATGGACGAGTTGAACATCCCATTGTATTTTGGTTGCCTGAGTTTTTAATTACGGAAATTCTTACTTACGCCCCTGATTTTGCAGATTGGTATAGTGGGGTGTATGAATTTAGTTTGTCTGCGCCTGAAAAAAGTAATCTTACTTTGAAAACTTGGGATTCAGTTAATGAAAATATTATTGGCTCGCTATCGTTAGAAGAAAAACAACGCTGGATTATTAATCTTAAAAATTTATTAGAAGAATTAGCCGATGATAACAGTCAAAGCCGCCGTGATTTACTCAATCGTTTAGGGCAGCTATATGCCTCATTAGGTAATTACGATAAAGCCCTGTCATGTTATCAACAAAATTTAGAGCTGTGCCGTTTGTTAAAAGATAAAGAAAACGAAGGGGCAACGCTGAATAATATCTCGCTGATTTATAAAGCAAGAGGAGACTCCGACACCGCGTTATGCTATTTACAGGACTCGCTGAAAATCTGTCAACAAATTGATAATAAGGAAGGTGAAGGAGCAACGCTGAATAATATCTCGAATATTTATGATGTTCAAGGTGACTACGATACCGCGTTACGGTTTTTACAAGACTCGCTGAAAATCACACAACAAGCTGGTAATAAGGCAGGTGAAGGGGCAACGCTGAATAATATCTCGCAGATTTATAAAGCAAGAGGCGACTACGATACCGCGTTACAGCTTTTAGAAGGTTCGCTGAAAATTTATCAACAAATAGGTGATACAGCAGGTTTATGTACAACGTTGTTTAATATTGGTCATATTCACTTAAAAAATGAAGATCCAGAACAAGCCGAAGCTACTTGGCGAGAGGCTTATCAACTGGCTAAAACAATCGGTTTAGCCCAAGTATTAAACGCATTGAAAAATCTAGCAAAACAACTAGGAGGCGAAGACTTGACGTTTTGGGAATCAGAGGATAGAAGATACTTGTAGGGTGGGCTAGCTTTTTTCGCATAGCGAAAAAACGTAGCCCACCAATAATGCGTGAGTGGTGGGCTACGTTATCTCGCTTCGCTCGATAAGCTATCCCACCCTACAAATATCTTTTGATTTATAAACATTTATCTCTTAACTTAATGGCAGTGATGCGCTGCGTG
>WTBX01000056.1 GCA_013138855.1 Methylococcaceae bacterium | reverse complement strand
GAATCATTAGATTTTTTATAGTTTTTTTCATGGAGTATCAATAAAGGATAATAAGCAGCGTATAATTACACCTTTAAATGCCTAAAGCCGTTGACTATTAAGGCGTGAAAAAACAGTAAGTGTTCAGTCCCCCTCTTAAAAAAAGAGGGGTTAGGGGAGATTTTATTAAATAAATCCCCCTCAATCCCCCTTTTCCAGAGGGGGAGGTGAATACTTACTTCCAAAGAGGTCATTATGTCTCAACTCGAAAAAACTGAAAAACCTTTAACCCTTGATGTTTTTACCGCAGGATTGTGGAAAGAAAACCCAGTGTTTGTGATGATGCTAGGGCTTTGTCCTACGCTCGCGGTGACTAATACATTGGAAAATTCTTTAGGCATGAGCGCGGCGACGATTTTTGTTTTAGTCTGCTCTAATGCTTTGGTTTCAGCGTTACGCAAAGTCATCCCTAAACAAATCCGCATCACCGCTTATATTATTATCATTGCGACTTTTGTGACCTTAGTGGATTATTTAATTCAAGCGATTAGCTTAGATTTACATAATAAATTAGGGGCATTCATTCAGCTTATCGTGGTGAATTGCTTAATCTTAGGTCGTGCCGAAGCCTATGCTTCTAAAAATGGTTTTACTAAATCAGTGGTTAGTGCTTTAGGGATGGGCTTAGGCTTTACTTTAGCCCTTATTGCTTTAGGCAGTGTGCGCGAATTATTAGGCGCGGGGCAATTATTAGGCATTCAAGTTTTCAGCACTGATTTTCAACCTTGGGTAGTGATGATTTTACCCCCAGGTGGTTTCATTGTTTTAGGTGCGTGGTTATTATTATTTAATTATTTAGAACAACGTAAAACAGGTAAATTGATTGCGGAAGAGTCAGCAAGTCATTGCACTGTTCCTTCTTCAAATTAATACGAGGCTTTAAATATGGTTGCTGTCGTCGCTCCACATCGTCATCGCGTAAATATTAATGAATGGCATAAAATGTCTGCCGTGTTTAAACCTGAGCAGCATCTTGAATTACTTAATGGAGAAATTACTGAAATGTCACCGATAGGTCATAAACACTCAGGTCATTTAAATGGCTTAGTGTATTTTTTCAGAAAACAACTCTCTGATGAAACGGTACTAAGTGTTCAAAACCCTTTGCAACTCAATAATTTTTCAGAGCCAGAACCTGATTTAATGCTGTTAAAACCTACGGCTGATTTTTATAAACACCGTCACCCAAACGCAGGCGATGTTTTATTATTGGTAGAAATTTCAGACAGTAGTTTATTTTTTGATCGTAATGAAAAACTCAAACTTTATGCGCAACATAATATTAGCGATTATTGGATTGTGAATCTTAACGATCAATGTTTAGAAGTTTATCGTCAACCTAAAGGTGAAGACTACCAGCAGCAACAAACTTTATCAGCAGGTGATAGCATTCGACCTTTACAGTTTGCTGATATTAATCTTCAAATTAGCGATATTTTTTAAACTTTCGAGGTCTTCAAGACCTCGGAGGTTTGTGCCACAAACCGAATGTGAATAGTATGAATCCCGAATCATTAAGTTTTATTTTTTTAAGTGCCTTTTTAATCAATAACTTTGTATTAGCGTTATTTTTAGGCTTATGTCCCTTTGTCGGTGTCTCTGCAAAACGCGATACTGCTTTTAATATGAGTTTAGCAACCACGTTTGTGATGTTTGTTAGCTCAGTCTGCGCTTATGGCATTAACGTTATTCTGGTTAAATTTGATTTAGAATTTTTACGGTTGATTAGTTACATCGCCTTAATTGCTTCATCCGTACAATTAGTGGAGATGATTCTAAAAAAATTCAGTCCGACTTTATTTAGAGCATTGGGGATTTTTTTACCGCTAATTACCACCAACTGCGCAATTTTAGGGGTGGCATTATTTCAAACCTCACGCGGTTATGATTTTTTTCAATCGGTGGCTTTTAGCTTAGGTGCTGGAGCTGGATTTGGCTTAGCGATTGTATTAATGGCAGGTTTGAGAGAAAAATTAGAATTATCTAATTTACCGAATATTACACAGGCTGCGGCATTAAGTATGATGCTCGCAGGTATTTTATCTTTAACTTTTATGGGATTTGCAGGGCTGGGCGGAAGCACAGCTTAAATTAAATATGGGTACTATAATTTCTCTTTCACTCCTTTTTGTCGTTATTCTTGCTATATTTTTAGCTTTTAGCATAGGTATTGCTTTTGTTTTAGTCTGGTTATTCCCCAATATATCTTTTGAAATAGCCGCTGTAATAGGTACGGTTAGTAGTGCTTTTTCAGTGTTAGCATTTACAAAACTGCTCTCTTTTTCAATGCTCTTTGACCCCTTATTTAAAAAATATGAAAGAGATGGTCTCGAAGAAGACTATGATATTGAAGAGGAATATGATGAAGAAGGCGAAGATATTTACGTCGCTCCAACCAAGTCTTCATCCAGAAAAAACAGAAATCGAAAACGCAGACGCTAACTTTTGAGGAAATTTTAAAATGATTAATTTTTTAATTGCAATAGGTGTTATTTTTGCCCTGAGTGCTGGCTGGATTTGGGTTCAACAAGCCGCCAGAGTTTATGCTGCGAAGCATCCTGAATTAGGAGCAGTAAAAGAAGAAGGTTTAGGGTGTGGTAAAAGTTGTGGCTGTAAAGTGGGAAGTTGCGATAAAAAATGATTGAGCATAAGACCTCAAAGGTTTTTAAAACCTTTGAGGTCTGAATAACACTATTCGCTTAATGTCGCAGTTAAGCGTTTTTTATAAGCGCGAATCGCTGGAACAAATAACAACGCTAAAATAACCACTACAATTAATAGCGGAAAAAACACCGCCTGATTCCATTGTTCGCGCTTTTTCTCACGCATTTCACTATCAATACGCTTATATTTAAGGGTATTATTCGCCATTAAGTTCGGCTTTAAATTTTGATACCAACTGTGCGACAGCACAAAATCTTTCGGATGCAAACCAAAAACCCACGGCGCATCTCGGCGAACAATCTCCTGCATTTTTTGAATAATTTGATAACGCTGTTCCCCATTATCCATATTACGCATTTTTTCAAATAGCGCGTTAAACTCAGGGTTATTATAATTTACCGCGTTCTCGCCTCCATGCTTCACTTTGGCATTCGCACCATATAATAGAAAAAAGAAATTCTCAGGATCAGGGTAATCGGCATTCCAGCCCCAGATAAAAATCTGCGCATTACCATTACGCATTTTTTCTTGAAAACGGTTGTAATCCGTTCCGCGTATCACTAATTTAATGCCTAATTTTTCAAACTGTTTTCTAAACCAATTCATACGCGGTCTATCATCGACACTCGATGATGCCGTATCAAAATAAAGCGTTAAAGCTTCACCTGTGGCGGGGTCGATACCATCCTTATAACCTGCTTGCTTTAATAATTCCTGAGCTTCATTAATTGCTTTACGCTTCCTATTCTTATCATAAACATAAGGATTAATCCCCTCTTTGCCTTCGGAAAAACCATAAATACCTAACGGCAATATACCTTGCGCTGCAATTCCACGACCATTCATAAAAATAGAAATATATTCTTCATAATCAATGGCGATAGATAAGGCTTGACGCAATTTTCGATTTTTTTCAGTATTACCACCCACGACATTATCTAACATATTAAAGCCCAGATAATAAATGGACGTGGCAACCGAAGTTTGCAAGCGTATCTCTTTTTCCAGCATTGTTCCTGTTAATTTAGCATCGCCATCACTGGAAAACTGCACGGCTTGATCGAAACTGTCAGAAGCAATGCCAGAGGCATCATAATAGCCTTGTAAAAATTTATTCCAATAGGGAATAGTTTCTTTTTCTAAGATATAAACGACTTTATCAATAAAAGGTAAGCCTTTCCCAGCATCTTTTAATAACCCTTGTTCAGCGTCACCCTGCTCTCCTTCTTTAGGGTATTTTTCACCATGAAAGTTAGGATTTTTACTCAACACCATGCGCCGATTAGGATTATTTTCTGACAACAAATACGCCCCCGTACCAATAGGATACCAATCTAAAGTAATATTACGTTCAATCAAACCTTGCTGCGCATAGAAAACATCAGCTTCCCACGGCATTGGAGCAAAGAACGGCATCGCCAACCAAAAGCGAAACTGTGGATATTTACCTTTGATGCGAATTTTATAGCGATAAGGACTCAACGCTTGCACACCACCCATCGCAATATCTTTTATCACTGTTTTGGGCTGTGTTTTAACTTGCTTGGAAAACTCCGCAAAACCTTCAATATGATGCTTCATCACCTCAGCAATCGGTGAATGAATTTTAGGATGAGCAAGACGCTTGATTTGATAAACATAATCCTCAGCAATTAATTCCCGCGTACCTGTTTCTGCAAAATCATTCAAATTATGAATATCGGCTAAAACCTGTTCACTCAGTTGATGATAAGCAAAACCACCGTCTTTATCTTTGGCTAAAGCGGGATGTGGTTGATATTTAACCCCCTGCTGTATATCAATAATATAATCACTAAAAGCAATATCTTTTTCCTCAGCATCGCTAGGCAATACTTCACCTGCGGCATTTAAATAGTGAACACTAGGTAATTTAGTCGCGCTTAAGGGGACAAGCTGATAAGGACGTTTTAAATAATGATATTGATACGGTGGCTCGTAAATCTGTGCAATAAAAGCATATTCATTCGAGCTATACGATACCGCAGGATCTAAATGTTTAGGACGCTCAGAAAAAGATGAATACAGTACATTTAATTGTTCATCATTTTCAGCATAGGGGTTATTAAGTTGTGAAACATCGCACGCTGTTAAAAATAAACTTAAAAATAATAAACTACTAAAGACCTTCATTTTCCTCGCCATTGTTGATAGTTATGCTGTGAATCATCATAACAAAATAATCTAATTATCTTGTATTTAAGGGCGATAATTTTTCAAAATAGTCGAAGAAACTTGTCGATAAGAATCATTATTCCACTTCACCCATAGATTAGTCACAAAATAACCATAAGGCATTTTTGCACCTAGCTCAGAATAGGGGAGCTTATGATAAGAAGTCACCGCGCTTTGATGATGGCTAATATGATTTGATAAGCCAATTAAGGCATACTCGGTAAAACTAGATTGATTTACCCATGCCAATGTATTTCCAGCTTTGCCTTGCTCTAAACCCCAATGTTGAAAATAATTAATCGTTTCCAATAAACGCACACCTGCCAACGCCTGATATAAAAAAATAAACGCCGCCACCCAGCCAAAAACAGCAATTATTAATATCACTAGCATGATTTCAATCATAAGCCCTTGTAATACCAAGTTAGCAAATATTGTCGGCGATTTGATTTTCTGTAAGCGTTTTTTCTCAGAATTCCACGCATATTTAAAATGCGCTATGTAAACTCTTTTCCAATAGCTTTTAAAACTTTCACCTAAACGCGCGGTGGCAATATCTTCGGGAGTCGCCACGCTTTGATGATGTCCTCGAATATGCGCGATAACAAAATGTTCATAACACACGGTATATAACAGTAAACGACCTAACAGACGCTGATGCTGCTGGTGTCGATGAATTAATTCATGCGCCACAATAATCGCAGAACTGCCAGACGATGTTCCCACCAAAATTCTCATCGCGGTCAGATTAAGTAATGAAGTAACGATGGCATTAATGGAATCCCATTGCAATTGACTCGCGTAGATGAGTAATAGACTGATAATCAAAAATTGCAGGAAAGCTAAGCTATATAAAATAGCATCGTAGTAAACGTCCGAAATGATAGCTTTAGGTTTGTCTGGATTGATTTTAGGGCTTAGCCAATCAATTAGGATTAATAACCATAACGGTATTGTCCAAGC
>WTBX01000036.1 GCA_013138855.1 Methylococcaceae bacterium | reverse complement strand
GGGACATTGAAAAATCAGACCTCCGAGGTTTTAAAAACCTCGGAGGTCTCGCGCTTTCATTTTGTCCCGTTTTAAGTTGGTAGCTCAGATTTTTATATCGTTAGTTTCATAACGTTTATAAACCATGAAGCGCATGAAGAGTACGAGGTTTTAATTATTTATCTTCATGCGCGTCATGGTGAAAATATATTTTAAGTTTCGTGGTAGTAAACCTGACAGGTCTTTCGTGTAACTTCAACTTTCCATGAAGACCTGTCAGGTTTTTTCGTAAATTTAAGTTTTACCCTGAAATTTAAAGTAGATACCTCAGAAGGTTATCCAGATCTGGATTTATCAATTAAGCCTTCAATTTCCCATTCTTTTCAATTCGTGAGCCAAGTAGAGGTCATATACTTGTTACGCGGATAATGCCTTGTAACGGTTTTTTGATAAAAAACCGTATATGATAGCCAATATTGAATTTTTATTTTGTTAGAATACTTATGGACAGTTGCTTTAAGAATATAAATAGTAAAAGAACTTTCAGCTTTATTACGCAAGATGTGGAGAACGTAAAGTGATTGATAAAGAGGGAGAAAGTAAACCCATCATCAAGGCTAACGATGATAAGAGCGTAAGAAAATATGATGTTTTTGTGAGTTACACGCGTGCCGATGTAGAAAAGGCCTCTCGTGTGGTAAAAGCTTTGGAAAGTGTGGGCTACCATGTGTGGTGGGATAGCTATATACAAGGTGGAACCAGTTTTACACAAGAGATAGAAAAAGCTCTGGCTGAGTGTTATGCCGTAGTTGTTTTATGGTCAGGTAAATCAAAAGATAGTTTGTATGTGCAAAATGAAGCGCATTTTGCTAACAATCACAAAAAACAAATCCCGTTAATCATTGAGGATATTGATCTACCGTTACAAGTGCTTTCATTGCATGTGATTAAGTTATTTAACTGGAAAGGTTCAGTTAAGGCCGATGAGTTTGTAAGAATTGTTGAGGCGATTGAAATCGTCAAGAAGAAAAGTTTAGGTGCAGCCTATCAGCCTACTTCTACGGTAACGTCAGCTAAAAATGGTAAGGGTTTAAGACTCGCAATCTATTTATTAGGGGGCTTATTCTTAGCAGGACTGGCAATGTGGATTAATTCCTATCGTGTCAGTAATTTTAAGCCCCAAGAATTAGTCATAGGGGTTATGCTAAGGACTAATTGGAAGGTTTGCCAAACCAAGCAAGTTTATTCTAGCCTTGCGTCGCGTATGAATACGCTTTTACAGCAAGGAGGAAATGAAAAGCTAAGCTTTAATAGTAGTAATATTCTTACCTATACTTCTTATGAGAAACTTAGTCAGGATTTAAAAGCGGGAAAAGTTAACATCGTAGGCGAACTTTCACCGTACCGAATTTATGTACTACATAAAAAATTAGGTGTAGAGCCATATGTCAGTCCAAACTATAGTGGCAAAGATACTTATAAAGCCGTTTTATTTAGCACGGCTGCCAACAATAATTGGGAAGCCTTGATTGCTAAATTATCAAATGATAGTGAGGCAAAAGTCGCGCTGTTTGATAACACCTCAACCGCAGGTTATTGGTATCCAAAATATTTGTTATCTAATGAGATTATCAGTGAGCGAGAAATCACCGATATTTTATTGCCTAAACATAGTTATGACGAGGTTTATGCAGCGGTCAATAATAATTTTGAAGGGGCGATAGTTGGAGCGATGGCAGAATTTAAACATTGCAAGCGTGATAAAGAACTCAGCGAAGAAGAATGTCTAAAAAATTACCCAATTGTCGCACGTACGGGAGCCATTCCTAATGGCGGCTTTGTGATGAGTAAAAGCTTAAAACGCTATTTAGAAAAAATGAATTATATCGGCTTGTTGCAGCGAATATGGAGTGCAACCGCTATTGATACCTTGGATAATGGCTTGCTGGCAGAGTCAACTGAGCTTTGTCAGTCTACTGCCGAAGTGCCTATTAAAAAATATCTTGAAAAGAATTGGACGCGAGTAACCATTGAAAATTACAGCAGTGCGTTTCAAATGTTTGAAAACTAAACTTCCGCGCTAAAAAAATATGGAATTTGATCCGTGGTATCTTTGGGCGATAACTGGCATGTTAGCCGCTGGCATTAGTTCTTTTGTATTGCGATTAGCCGCCGAAAATCGCGTTAATACCAATACTGTTCGCCTCGTATTACATCTCATGGTTTTCTGTGGCTCGGTGATTGCTTTTTTAATTACTGATGCAAAACTGCCGCAACTAAATCTTGAAGCTATTTTATATGTGGCTGTTGCTCAAGGTTTGTTATTTTCTTTTTCTGTGTTTTTAAGAATGGAAGCGATTAAACGCTACGCACCTTCATTTGTCGTCTTTTCTGTTTTCCAGTTTAAAGTATTACCTGTCATTTTTATCTCCATTGTTTTTTTGGATGAATGGAGTATTTTGACGGATATTCCAAGAGTAATCGGCATCTTGCTAGCCTTAATTGCGATTTATCTAGTGTTAGATCTTGGAACCTTAAAAAACACTTACCGCAATCCTGTATGGTTAGGCACAGGTCTTGCTATCTTAGGGATGTTATTTAGCGCGATTGTCACCGTATTATCGAAAGTTGCGGTTGATAATAATCCGTTGATGAATTTGTTTTTCTTTATGATGGTGGTCAATGCGGTAACACTAGTTTGCGGGGTGATATTGCGGACAGAACATGATGCTAATCATGATTCCAAACATGGGAAAGCGGCTTTTTATGGTGCAATTATGGGAGGATTAACCTTTTTGGGGTTTTATTCTTTTTTACGCGCTTTTGCAGAAGGTTCTTTGTCGCAGATTTCGTCTATTAATTCAATGGGAATCTTAGTTCCTATTATCTTAGGAAACATTTTTTTTGGCGAGAAATTAAAAATACGCGTGGAAATTGCACTTTTTATAGCGGTTGCTTCGTTGATTTTGATTGGTTGATATATTTACTGGTTGTCTAAAATTGGATTATGAAAATTATAAATGTAATTCAGTTTTGATGATTTTTTTTAAAGTTTTGAGTATTTTAAAAATAGCAAAAATATCATCATTTGAAGCTGAATAATCACGGCTAATGCAATATTCATTATCTTTTAAAACTATAAAATTCCAAATTAAACCCACCATAAACATTCCATAAATAGGAAGTTGGTTTTCATTGAGTTCCTTTGCAACCAGCATTGCAGCTAAGACTTGGGCATCGGGTGAACCTTGGTTTTCTATACTACGTTTGTATTCGTGTATACAAAATAGCGGAACTTTAGGCTCACGAAAACCTGTTGCAATCATGCCATCAACTATACCTGATAATTGATAATCCCCAACAATGCTTGATAATTTACGTTCTAAAAAATAACCGATTTCTTCATCATCAATATCCGCTTGCATAATTAATGGACTAATAAATTTATTTTCTAATTCGGTTTCATTCCAAGCTCTACCGCCTCTAATTAAAGATTTTTGGAGATGTAAAATAACGTGTTTATCTATGTCTGTGATTTCACAATCAGCTTGTTCCCAGTTGTCAAGCAGTTCAGATTGCCAAACTTGTTTTAAATTAAAAGCTTCATCTAGGGTGTTAAGTGTCCAGTCTTTGAAAATAGCTTGTTTCATTGTTAGCTCCTAATTTAAACCTCCGAGGTCTTAAAGACCTCGGAGGTTTGGGTTGTTATTCCCACTCAATAGTCGCAGGCGGTTTACCTGAAATATCATAAGTTACACGAGAAATCCCCGCGACTTCGTTAATAATGCGGGTAGAAATAAGCCCTAAAAAGTCATAAGGTAAATGCGCCCAACGCGCAGTCATAAAATCTATGGTTTCAACGGCACGAATCGCAATTACATAATCATAACGGCGACCATCGCCCATCACACCAACCGATTTAACAGGCAAGAACACAGCAAATGCTTGGCTGACTTTATCGTATAAATCATGTTTATATAATTCTTCGATAAAAATCGCATCCGCTTGACGTAATAAATCCGCATATTCTTTTTTAACTTCACCCAAAATACGCACGCCTAAACCCGGTCCGGGAAAAGGGTGACGGAAAACCATTTCCGCAGGTAAACCTAATTCTAAACCTAATTGTCTGACTTCATCTTTAAATAATTCGCGTAATGGTTCGACTAATTTCAACTTCATATCTTTTGGCAAACCGCCGACATTATGATGCGATTTAATTAAATGCGCTTTGTCTGATTTTGCACCTGCTGATTCGATGACATCAGGATAAATTGTCCCTTGCGCTAACCATTTTGCATCAGTCAATTTATTGGATTCTTCATCAAAAATTTCAATAAATAAATTGCCAATAATTTTACGTTTCTTTTCTGGGTCAGTAACCCCCGCCAAAGCGTTTAAATAGCGTTGTTCCGCGTTGACACGAATCACTTTAACACCCATGTGTTGCGCAAACATGGTCATTACTTGATCGCCTTCATTTAGACGCAACAAACCCGTATCAACAAAAACGCAGGTTAATTGTTTACCGATGGCTTTATGCAATAAAGCAGCAACTACCGAAGAATCAACGCCTCCCGACAAACCTAAAATAACGTGGTCAGTGCCGACTTTTTCGCGAACATTATTAATGTTTTCTTCAATAATATTGCTAGAATTCCACAGAGCATCACAGCCGCAAATGTCAGTCACAAAGCGCGTTAAAATGCGCTGTCCTTGTTTGGTGTGTGTGACTTCAGGGTGAAATTGTAGGCCGTAGAAATCTTTTTCTTCGTTGGCAATTCCTGCAATCGGTGCGCCGTCTGAGCTTGCTATCAGATTGAAGCCTGTCGGTAAATCAACGACTCTATCGCCATGACTCATCCATACATCTAATAAACCAAATCCTTCGGGGCTGGTGTGGTCTTCGATGTCTTTTAAGAGTTTAGAATGTCCACGCGCCCTAATTTGTGCAAAACCGAACTCTCTATGGTCAGAGCTTTCTACTTTGCCGCCCATTTGTTCGGTCATGGTTTGCATTCCGTAGCAAATGCCTAGCACGGGAATATCTAATTCAAAAACGACTTGATTAGCGCGGGGCGTATCATCGCTTGTTACTGTTTCGGGACCTCCTGATAAGATAATACCTTTAGGGGCGAATTGAGTAATTTCTTCGGCTGAGGCTTCGCAAGAATAAATTTCGCAATAAACGCCACATTCACGTACTCTACGCGCAATTAATTGGGTGTATTGAGAGCCAAAGTCGAGGATAAGGATTTTGTGGGAGTGGAGGTTAGTTGTTTGAGTCACTGTTGGATGCTATATGAGATTGATAAAAGTTATCATTCCCTTATTTTGTTGGGAATGATTATTATAATATTTTTACGCTAGTTCCCGCTCTTCGAGTGGGAATTCATATCAAGCTTTAAATGCAAGCTGAATGTGTATTTTGTGTCAGTATGCGTTACCACTCGGAGAGTGGGAACGAGAAAAAATAACCTTTATGTGGACACTGAACGGTATTTTTTAAAAAATTTGGCTGATTTGTTGGGAATCGGGCAATAAATTATTGATGAATAATTTGTTGCCCTTTTCATTTAAGGTATTTTATAAATCTGACTGCTGCACTTTTTCCATAAGCTCTCTAATCAACTTATCTTTTTCCTCTAAAGATTTATTCTTTTCATCTAAAGCTTGCGATAATTGACTTTTTTCTTCCTCAATTTTCGCAATTTCGCGTTCTTTATCTTCTAATTCTTCCAAAATATCATCCTCAACATCCATAGAATAACGAATTTCAGGCTCTACAATGGCGGATTGAAGTCTTCTAATAACTGAACGGTATTTTTTAGGGTAATCTTCTTCCTTGATAGTTAAAACATGGTCATTCTCGCTTCGATTATGCTGGTCAAACACACTTAATAATCCTTCCAAATCTGTTTGATATTTTTGCCGTAAATACGGAATCTGAATCACGAAACTATCATGGGTTAAACTTTCGATAAACTCAACTTTCTGTTTTATCTCTTCATCATGATTAGCCACATCATAATAATGACGCTTAACCTTGATAATCGGCGCAGTGATACCTTTTAATGGATAACCCAAAAAATAAATACTGACAATTGGCAACGGTTTTTTTCTGGGCTTGCCATTTTTTTTAACTCCATATTGATAACTGTTTTCTTGATTAGCGTATTGAGAACCCAAATATTTACGAAAACGCATAATATCCGTTTCAAATTTTGCTTTTTGAATTTCAATCAAAATGCATTTGAAACCTTTGGAGGTTTTTATTTTAGCTATAAAATCAACATGATAAACTGTTAGGCTGTCTTTTTTAATTAAAACAGTATGTTCTTGAGGAAAAAAATCTAACTCAACTATTTTTTCACCAATAATCGAGCCGATTAATAATTTGGCTATTTTGCTGTCTTCCATTAAATATTTAAAGACAACATCATAAATGGGATTGGCTATTTTCATTTTTTACCTACATTATGGCGGTAGGGTGTTGCAATGCACACCCTATTGTTGCTTGCTATGAATCCATTCGATAGTTAGGTGCTTCTTTCGTAATCGTTACATCATGCACATGACTTTCACGCATTCCCGCACCAGAAATACGCACAAATTGTGCTTTTTCGTGCATATCCGTAATCGTCTGGCAGCCTGTATAACCCATGCTGGAACGAATGCCACCTAATAATTGATGCACAATCGCATAAAGACTGCCTTTGTAAGGAACACGTCCTTCAATACCTTCGGGAACTAATTTTTCAACGCTATCCGCATCTTCTTGAAAATAACGGTCACTAGAACCTTGTTGCTGTGACATCGCCCCTAAAGAACCCATGCCTCGATAAGATTTGTAAGAACGCCCTTGAAACAATTCAACTTCCCCTGGTGCTTCTTCTGTACCTGCAAATAAGCCGCCTAACATCACCGCATAAGCTCCAGCAGCTAAGGCTTTGGCTACATCACCTGAATAACGAATACCTCCATCAGCAATTAAGGGAATACCTGTACCTTTTAAAGCATCAGCAACATCACTTACCGCAGTAATTTGTGGGACACCGACACCTGCCACAATACGTGTAGTACAAATAGAACCCGGTCCTATGCCGACTTTTACGCCATCAGCTCCTGCTTCAACTAATGCTTTGGCAGCATTGGCAGTGGCAATATTTCCTCCTATCACCTGTACGTCAGGATAATTTTGTTTAACCCAGCGTACTCTATCTATAACCCCTTGAGAATGGCCATGTGCGGTATCGACAATAATAACATCAACACCTGCTTCAACTAAGGCGGCAACACGTTCTTCCGTGCCTGCGCCTGTGCCAACCGCAGCACCAACACGTAACCTTTCATGTGCATCTTTACAGGCTTGTGGGTAGTCTTTGGCTTTTTGAATATCTTTAACGGTAATCATGCCGCATAAATGAAACTCGTCATTAACGACTAAGACTTTTTCAATGCGATGTTTATGCAAGAGAGCAACGGCTTCTAAATGATCTGCCGATTCATTGACGGTAACCAAATGCTCTTTAGGGGTCATGACTTTGGTAATTGATTCATCAAGACGCGTTTCAAAACGTAAATCGCGACTAGTGACGATACCAACTAATTCATCGCCATCTACAACGGGTACGCCTGAAATATTTTTTGCGTGAGTCAGTTCTATGACTTCACGTACAGTGGCATCAGAAGAAACCGTAATTGGGTCTTTAATGACACCACTTTCATATTTTTTAACACGTCTGACTTCTTGCGCTTGTTCTTCAGCTGTCATGTTTTTATGGATAATGCCGATACCGCCTTCTTGAGCAATCGCAATCGCTAAACGTGATTCGGTGACCGTATCCATCGCGGCTGAAATCAGTGGGATATTAAGGCTGATTTTACGTGTAAGCTGCGTTTTCATTTCCACGTCGCGCGGTAACACGGTGGAATGAGCAGGCACTAATAAAACATCATCAAAGGTAAGTGCTTCCTGAATAATTTGCATGACAGCTCCTGTAAATAAAAAATAACCGAATAATATAGCATGTAATTATGATAAGTAGGCTAAAATTAATGTAATTTTTTTGCAGTAGGGTGAATGACGGCTGGCATTTGTACAAAAAAACCTTTTTCTACTAAGCTGGCGAGAACTTTTTTGTTATCTTCACGAGCTAATTTGCGCTCAGGCGTTAGCTCTAACTCCATCACAAAGGCGAGTTCACCAAAACCTTTTAACAGGGCTTCGGGTAGCTCAGAGAAATCATCTTTTTTTAAGGTGTACAAATAAAGCTCTTCTTTTTTTAAACTTTTATAAACAAAACACTGCATTTAATTTTCCAAAAATCAGTAAAGCTGCCTATTTTAACTATTTTTGTTTAAAATATGGCGTTTATTCGTTTTAAACACTTAATATGGACTCCTCTCCTAACTCTAAAGAATTTTTTAAAAGTGCATGTTATTTTGAATCTTCATTGATTTTGATTGCGGTTGTGCTTGGCTGGTTGACTGATACGAACCCTTTTGCAGATTTATATTTTTCTGAAATGGCGGTTTTTTATGGCATTATCGGGACTTTACCGTTATTTTTGCTGTTTTTAATGACAGAGCAGCTTTCGTTTGAACCTGTGCGCAAAATACGCCAGTTATTATGGGATACCTTGGGCGAGAGTTTTAGTTCGTATAATTGGGCAGATTTATTTATTCTGGCGGCAATTGCGGGTATTTCAGAAGAAATATTATTTCGCGGTGCTTTGCAGCCGTGGTTAGAGCAAAGTTTGGGTATGAATGCGGGTTTAATTGTCTCAAGTATTGTTTTTGGGCTGGTTCATGCGGTTACACCTTTGTACGCAGTGCTTGCGGGGTTAATTAGTCTTTATTTGGGATTATCACTGGATTATGGCGAGAGTCGTAATCTGTTAACTCCGATTATTATTCATGCACTTTATGATTTTTTGGCTTTTATTGTGTTGATGAAAGCTTATAAAGCAAATATTAATAATCACCAAAGTTCAGATTAGGACGGTTTTATAATGACAAATGAGATTAATGATCCACCAGCTGATTTTACTCATGCTTGGGTCGCGCTCGGTTTAATGGGTTTTATGCAGTTAATTTATATTTTGTTAGCGCATTTTATGCAGGAAGGGGTGCAACAAGCCGCTATTGATGAAGGGGAAAGAGAAATTATTCGGGGTGTTTTTTATGTGCTGGCGATTGTGATGTTTCCAATGACTAATTTAATTAGGCATATTAAATTGCGATTAAATGAAACTATGCCTAGTGATAAATCTTTGAATCAGCGTTATTTATTAACGGTAATTGTGTCGCAAGGTCTTATTGCCTCTGTCGGGGTATTTGGCTTTGTGATGTTTATGTTGGGGGATGGCTTTAATACACTTTATATTTTTAGTACGCTGGCTTTTTTAGGCTTATTTTTACATCGTCCTAAATATGATGAGTACCAGTCGCTTACTATAGAACCTCATGACTGAGGCTTTAAATCAACTTCATGACGAGGCGTGGATGCGTTATGCGATTAGATTGGCTCAACGCGCTGAGGATGAAGGGGAAGTCCCTGTCGGAGCTGTGTTGGTTAAAAATAATACTGTGATTGCAGAAGGCTGGAATAATCCGATTATGAACCATGATGCTACCGCCCATGCAGAAGTGATAGCAATTAGGCGGGCAGGGCAGGTATTAGAAAATTATCGTTTAGTTGATACGACTCTATATGTCACTTTAGAGCCATGTGTGATGTGTATGGGGGCGATTGCTCATAGTCGCGTTAAACGTTTAGTCTTTGGCGCGTATGATTCTAAACGAGGAGCAGTTTGTAACGCTTTAAAGCTTGCGGAGGCACCTTTTTTAAATCATTCTGTGGATTGGACGGGGGGGGTACTAGAGTCTGAAACCTCTGCTTTATTGACGGACTTTTTCCGAGCTAAACGTTTGTTAAAATCAATCATAAAATAAGTATTAAAAAGTTTATCTATAAAATTTGGGTTGTTGTCGCTTATTTCAGGCTGAGCTTGCTGTTCTTTATTGGTTTGCCAAAGCAGTAGATCATAATAATTACGAACATTTTCTACATAAATAACGGGTTCTTTACCACGCGCATAACCATGCTTGGTTTTTGTGTGCCATGCTTCTTCTGATAATTTAGGTAAAAATTCTTTTACATCAATCCATTTGTCAGGGTTGCCACCATTTTTCTGGGTCAGTACGCGAGCATCTTCTAAATGACCATAACCTATATTGTATGATGCGAGGGCAAACCAAATACGGTCAGGATTTGGTATGCGTTTGGGAATAGTTTTAATACGTTGATGAAAATATAACGCACCGCCTTTAATACTTTGCACTGGATCGGTGCGATCTTTAATGCCTACTTGTTTGGCGGTGTCTTTGGTTAGCATCATCAGGCCTCTAACCCCAGTAGGCGAAATTGCACCCTCTTCCCAATGTGATTCTTGATAACCGATAGCTGCTAATAAACGCCAATCCATATCATATTTTTCACCTGCTTCCATGAAATATTCTTTGTATTCAGGAAGTCTGTTTTTTTGATGTTGGTAAAACTTGCATTTATCGACATAGTTTAATTTTTCAGCGTGTCCATAATGTCGCTCTAGTAATTGCTTGAGGGATTTATCTTTTTTTATACGTTTGAAAAATTCACTGACTTCTTTATGCAAGCTATCATCAGCGTTTGCAGACATTGCCCACGCTAGTTCTCTTGGTTTGGATATATCAAAAGCGATATGAAGTTTAGGGTAAAATCGACGCATTAACATCGCCTGATTTGAATCGGCTACGGTGTAATCAATTAGGCCGTTATTGAGTAGCTCAATGAGTTGTTTACTGTCCAAGTTATCGTTTGTGAGCCAATTTAGCTTGGGGGCTGATTTTTGCTTTAATAGTTGCAAGCTACCAACATGACTCGTGCCTTTAGTGACTTCCAGAATGCCTGCTGTTAAATCAGTTGCAGATTTTGGTTTAGCGGTACCTGTGCGGTAAATGATTTGCTCAGTGATTTCATGGTAGGAAGGCGCGAAGCGAAGTGTTTTTTTACGTTCAGCGGTGATGGTTAATCCAGCAGCCGCTATATCAATTTCTCCACTGGCTGTTTTTTGCAGAATTTCTTCAAAACTTTCAGGGATTTGAAAATCGACTTTTACCCCTAAATGTTTTGCAAAGAGCATGACTAAATCATATTCCAAACCGGTATAGCCCCCTTTGGGAAGAGGCGTGTAGGTTGTGGGGTCTATGCGCGTCGCGACATGCAGTATGCCTGATTGCTTAATTTTCTGAAGCTTTGATGGCTTAGTTTTTTTATCATTATCAGCCGATGAGGTGGCTGCTGTCTGTGTGTCACACGATAATAATGACCATGAACAGATAAAGGCAATAATGAGTGTCGATGTTTTTTTTAGCAAAGTTCTAACGCAGTTTTTTGTAAGTGTTAATCAGCTCATTTGTCGAACTGTCGTGACTATCAATAAGTTGATCGTTTTTAAGTTCAGGCAAAATTACTTTCGCTAATACTTTGCCTAGTTCTACCCCCATTTGATCGAAAGAATTAATATTCCAGATAATGCCTTGGGTAAAGATTTTATGTTCATAAAAAGCAATTAACGTGCCTAATGTTTTAGGGGTTAGTTTTTTAAATAAAAAACTACTGGAAGGTTTGTTGCCTGCAAATACCTTTGATGCAATTAATATTTTGTCTTTTTTGTCATCGCTAGATAAGCTTTTTTTAACTTCTTTAGCGGTTTTTCCCTGCATTAATGCTTCGGGTTGGGAAAGAAAGTTGGATATTAAAATATCATGATGTTCGGGTAAGTGGTAATGGCTTTGCGCGGGGGCTAAAAAGTCACAAGGAATGAGTTTGGTTCCCTGATGAATTAATTGATAAAACGCATGTTGACCATTAGTGCCTGATTGCCCCCAAATAATAGGGCCTGTGTTGTAATCGACAATCTCACCATTATGGTCGATATTTTTACCGTTACTTTCCATATCGCCTTGTTGGAAGTAATCAGCAAAAAAACGTAAAGATTGGTCATAAGGTAAAATTGCATGGGTTTCGGCATTAAAAAAATTGTTATACCAAATACCAAGCAACGCCATAGTGACGGGGATATTTTTTTTCCAAGGTGTGTGGCGAAAATGTAAATCTGCTTCGTGAGCCCCTAATAATAAGTCTTCAAAATTATCCATGCCGATATACAAGGCGATAGATAAGCCTATAGCAGACCATAAAGAGTAACGCCCGCCTACCCAGTTCCAAAATTCAAACATATTGTCTGCATCAATTCCAAACGCAGTTACGCGCTCAATTTTAGTTGAAACTGCGATAAAATGCTTTCTGATAGCGGTTTTATCGTCTGTTGCGGCTAATAACCAGTTTTTTGCAGACGTTGCATTGGTCATGGTTTCTTGTGTTTTAAAGGTTTTAGAGACAATTAAAAACAAAGTAGTTTCTGGGTTAAGGTGTCTAAGTGTTTCAAAAATATCAGTTTGATCTACATTTGAGACAAAGTGTACATTAAGCCCATATTTTGCGTAAGGCGTTAGGGCAGTGGCAACCATTTTAGAGCCTAAGTCTGAGCCACCGATACCAATATTAACAACATCCGTTATTCTTTTCCCCGTATAGCCCTTCCACCTGCCAGAATGGACTTTTTCGCAACAATTACGCATATTATCTAACACTGCGTTAATCTTAGGCATCACATCTTTTTTATGGTGATAAACGGGGGTGTTACTGCGATTGCGTAATGCGGTATGTAGAACCGCTCTTTTTTCTGTCGTGTTAATTGCCTCACCTGTAAACATTGCTTCAATAGCTGTTTTAAGGTTTGCGGTTTTAGCGAGTTTTAGTAATAGGGGGAGGGTTTGTTTATTAATCAGGTTTTTTGAATAATCAAATAAAATGTCGTTATGAGTTAAAGAAAACTCATCAAAGCGTTTAGGGTTGCTCGAAAACGCTTCTCGTAACGATAATGTTTGAATTTTTTTATGGTGGTCTTGAATGGCTTTCCATTCTTCGGAGTGCGACAAGGTTGACATTTTTTCCCCAAAAAATTACAAAATAATGATAAGTCTACGAAAAGGTGACAAGGATAGCAATATTTGCATTAGAATGCTCTAATGTACTGGTGCAGATAGAATATCAAATCATACTTGAATGAATCTGCTCTACCTTTATTTTTAAAGGTTAATATGCTAAAGTCGGAAGTTGTTTTTAGACGAATTACACAGGGTTTGAGTCTTATATTAAAGATTTGGATGGCTTTGGTCTAAAAATAAATAATAATTATTATTAAAAATTTGGAAGGTACTTTATGAATAAAACAACAAGATTAAGAAATGGTTTCCTAGTACTGCTAGGTTTGTTTTTTTCGTCTGCATTATGGGCTCATGGTGGTGCAGCGGGTACAGATACAGACCAATGTAAATTTGAATTAGAGCCTGGCCATTGGATTCATTACACGGCTTATCAGCCTAACGCCTATCAAGGTGAAGAGTTTTGTGGAAATATTCCAGAAGCAGATTCTTTGATGCAATTGGTTTTTGATTATCAAGATATTCGTTATCGTGATATGAACGTTTCTTTTGAGGTTACTCAAGAGCCAGCAGGCACAACTATTTTTAAACAAGACGCGAAAAAACATAAGTCTGGTACGGTTGTTCTTGCCTTACCTAATGGGGTTCCAGAAGCAGGTAAATATTTAATTCATATTACTTTAGAGCCTAGTGAAGGACAAACAGGTCTTGAAAGATTAGATGCACATATGGCATTTAGAGCGGGTGCAGGTAAGACAACTAGTACTACAGGTATGATTTTATATGTATTATTTGGATTAGCGGGTCTTTATGTATTGTATTTGTCTCATGATGGTTTCAAAAATAAGGTCGATGAAATTTTAGGAAAAGCTAAAGAATAATAAAACTTTGTGAACCTAAAACTAAAAATAAGGTAAAAAAAATGCGAAAACATCCCTTAAGAGTTCTTTTTTGCGCTGCGGCTATTTTAACGCCTCTATTGGCGACAGCCGCAGTTGACTTGCCTAAATCGGTTGAAGTCGATAAAGGTACAGTTGAAAAGGTGTGTAGCGGAAAAAATCCTGAATGGCGTGATGCACAAAAAATTGATGGTGTTTCTATTCAAGAATCATTACGTTGCGAACCAGATAATCCGTGGGACATCGTGGCTGAGGTTAAAGGCACCAATAATATTTCAATGGAAACATTGATGAGAACCAGTTTTGCTGCCGACTCAATCATTAAAAAGAATGATATGGATGGGGATGGGGATCCAGATCTGATTATTATTAAATTAGAAGTGATTGAATTAAATGGTCACTCACCTGATTTTAACGGTCTGGTTCCTACTTTCGACATTGCCCCTGGTATTCAACCAGGTATGTGGGTTTTCGCGCCTAAAACGCGTGGAATGTCCACCCGAGATTTTGCTAGTATTCAAGCAAATCCATTATTAAGAGCACCCTCGCCTGTGATTCGTGTCGAACAAGGTGATGTAGTATGGATTCAACTGGAAAACAGTCATTATTTTCCACATACCATTCATTTACATGGCGTAGATCATCCCTTTGTCGATAGTTCAGGCGAAGGTAATGATGGTGTGCCGCAAACCAGTGACAAAATGGTGATGCCTGGGCAAAGCAAGACCTATGAAATTCGCCCGCGTGTTGCAGGAACCTTTGTTTATCACTGTCATGTGCAAACACATGTTCATTTAGCAATGGG